>DASSHD010000423.1:0-24045 GCA_035693085.1 Hanamia sp.
ATATCTTAATGAAATTTCTACGCGAATTATCAGTTAATGCCTGGTTCGTTTCTTTTTCTGACATAATGAGGTATCTTGAAAGTGAGAGACACAAAATTCAGTTTGGTTAAAAAATAAAAACTGATTCTTTGGGTAATGATGAGCCGCTTTGTTTGTGCATTTCAAATGTACCACTTTTCTCAAATTGTTTTTCCAAAGTTATCCGGACTTTGATAATCCCGCGAAGAATATAATTGCTGAGTATTGTAGTACATTTCAATGTCTCCGTATTGCTATCTGAGTTTCAAGAAAAGCTGACAGGCTCTGTTTCCTATTTTCTAAATACAATATCTTTCCTTCTCGATTCAGGAGTAACTTTTAAATGCCTGACTTCTCCATTTTTTACAGATGCAGTAATAGTGGTATTCTCCGGCGCATGGAGTTTAAAATCCACGTCCCAATCCTTTGGCCACGCAGGCAGTAAAACAATCTTTTTCCCTTTACATTGAATTAGCATTTTCTGCAATGCCACACTTCCCGAACCGAAGTGATCAAAATCCGGACACGAATCAGGCCCCTTACTACCGTACAACGGAAACCGGCACTGGGTGGACGCATGACGGAAACGATGCAGGAGTCCCTCCTGCGCCTTCTCTGCTCTACCGGCATACGCCCAATCTATCTGATCCTGGGTCCAGCATTTATAATCAAACTTGTCTTTGTTGCTACGATTCTCCATAGTCCATTCCACAAGATCCTGGGTTCCCTGTGCCACGCCAAACAATTGGAAAGGGAACACAGGATAAAGCTCGGCATTCTCGGAGTTATGTTCCATCTTCCATTCCAAGGCGGGAGCAATAGCCTCTCTTCCTTCTATTTTATGAAGGTGAACCATTGGAATTTCTGTGCTAAATCTTTTCCATGTAAGCTTATCTTTTTCGGTACCAACATTCATTTCCAGCAGTTCATTCAGACAAAATTGAAGGCCTGCAATATCAGGAGAGGAATTAATGGTAATCCACCAGGTTTCGAGGGCTTGATTAGGGTCCAGCCTGATTTTGCCATTATCATCACGCAGATAGTGCTTATCAAAAAACAAAAGTACCTCCCTGGCAAACGGAACCAACACGTTATTCTGGAATTCTTTATCAGCCGAATATTTCACATATTCAATCATCATGGCTGTTGTTTCCAATCCGCTGGTAAAATAATAACTGTGATAGTATCCTTTTCCTTCATTTTCACCAGGTTTTGTTTTGGGAGGTTTTCCGCTAAGCCCGCAATCACGTTCGGCTCCTGTTGGTTCAATATTTTCTCTATAATACGCCCCTTCATGTCCAAACCATGCCTGAGTAATGGCCTTGCGCACAGGAAGTAAATTAAAATAATAGTTAAAGAAAGGTTTCATCAGGTCTGAATCGCCACTTGCGATCAATGGCCAATAAAGCAACCTTTGGTTTTGAAAAGTGAAGCGCCTGCCCCAATCGCGGTCGTCCGGATGGCTTAATAAAGTACCATCTTCTTGTCGGTTCACCCATAATTTACCTTTGTTTTCTTCAGTACATCTCAAAGGCTGGCTAAGGAACCCTCCATTGAATTTTGTCTGTACCCTACCTCGACTCTGACAGGCCATCAGGTACCGGAACACATTGTAGCTTTGCGTAACAAGAGCAGCGCCGTCTTTTCCCTCTCTCATTGACTTGTACCCCTCACTGTCCAATTCTTCTTTTTGTTCCGGAGACAAGGTATTATCAGCTACGAAAATCCAACTTCGATTCCAAAAATCGGACCACCACTTACAGTGCTGTTTCCAATCGGCCTTCGTCCGAAGTGGTTGCGCCGCCTGCTTTTCAATGGCGCTTATCCAATCCTCAACTACAGGTGTTTGTTTTGTTTGCGAGTGGATACGAATATCAAAATTCCTGCCTTTGCCCATCAGGCTGCCGTCTTTTAAAGACAGACCAGAGCTTTCCAACAGGTTTCCGAATGTATTATAGCTAAACGGATCTGAAAACTTCCCGATCATTTCTTCCACATCGTAATATTTCATATCCTCCTTAAAAACGCTCCTGTTACCAACATCAAAGTACCAGATTATATTTCCGTTCCTTTCAATCCTGACATCCTGGGTCGGATTGTCAGTATTTGTTTTTTGAATATCATCCTCTGTTACATCGAAATTATTAAACAGGCAATGGTCAAAGCGTTCCCAGAATTGAGGTTGCGCCTGTACCGAAATCTCATCCGGAGAGTCTATTTCCACATGATAAACCGGGCGATTGGCGTCGGCCCATACCTTTATTTTCACATTATTGGCATTAATTTGCACCGAACCCGTTTTCATATCCATTACTTGCCTGAAGGGTTTCCCTTTGATAAAAGGATTAGGGCTGAGGGAAATTTTAACGAGGCCGGTCTTAAATATATCTCCCTGATAAGTCAAAGCATCGTTTTTTCCCAGCAATAAGTACAGGTCATCGTCCTCAATGGCATATACACCAGCAGTTATATCACCGTTGCCAAGTGGCATTTGGCCAGAAGCATCCGTTGAAGGCTTATCCCAAATCACGTTGTATTCCAGGATATCATTTGATTGGGCGTAAGGTTGAGACGTTAGAACAGAATCTTGCTTATTAAATGCCTGAAGCAATAAAGGAGTGGCTGCAAATCCACCTACTGTTGCAAGAAACCGGCGGCGATTCATTCCTGCCGGGATTGAATTTTTCATGTTATATAATTTACTAAACTTTTACAATTATCGAATTAGCAAAGGAGCTTTGAATAAGCCACCCTCTGATGCATGTATGTTGTAAAGGTAAGGGGCGTTGACATATCTGTGCCTGCGAACTGTGCATTTAAAAATTATAAGGTCAAAAACTTTAGAGGTATTGTGTTACTCAACAATAAAAAAATGAAAAAATGATTTATTTCCCGTCCGAAAGGCTCAGTCAGGCGGGCTTTCTTGCCATCGTGAACTTCATTGCGGGGCGCCTGAATAAACTCCCCCAAAAAAAATATTGTGTGGCGTGGCAATCTCATCATTTGGAAGTTGAACCCTCTACACAAATCATCGCGAGGCGCGGGAATTTATTCTCTTGTTGTACACAATCCAATTCTATTCCCATTTAACCTTCACAGTTATATCTTAAATTCCTCCGGCTTCAGGTGTTCTGAACTTACTCATTTAATTTTTCGATACGGCCTGAAAATGAAATAGCATCCCTATCGGTACTGATGACATTCAGGTTAGCAGTGCCGTTATCAAATATGTCAAAATCCAATTGCTCTACATCCGGATAGTCCGTGGGTTTGATGACCACATCCCATTCGTTTTTATTTTTTGATATTACATTATAAGTAAACCTGGTAGAAGTAAATCGAAGGGGACCCTTTGTAGGATCTAATAATAGGTGATAAATACGGCCAAGATAAGGAAGAAAACTGCTAAGATTATCTTTATTAACATTCACATAATAATAGTTGGTCAGATACCTTGTAGTGCCCCGCAAAGGAGTGAGCCTGTCTGCCACAAAGATAAACTGAGATGAGTTGACCATATTTTGTATCTCATCAGAACTTAGTGTAGTGACACTTTTTGATGAAGAACATTGAGACAGAAGGAGCGGAAGCAAAAATGCCGCTAATAACAACATTACGGATCTTTTAATATTTATTTTTTTCATGGTCTTTTTTTAAGTCATCCACAAAGACTGCGCCTTAAACTTTAAGAAAAATGTGAAATTTTGTGAGCAGGTATTTAACGGAATAGAATAAAAGCACTTTAAGACGTAAACGCTTTGTTAATAAATGTTTGCCTGAATCATTATGAGAATGCAGCAACTTAAGCATTAGCTACGTGGCAAAGATTCTGAGAGATAGCGGGGTTTGTGCTTCAACTCAATCCAATCCTCGTTTAACCATCATAGTTACATAACAATAAAAATAGAAAAACGAATTATTTATTGGTTTACCGGCCAATCTCTTCAATCCAAATATCATCCTCATTATGAAATGGTTCGCCCATCGTCCACGTCATTGCGAGACGCATGAATCAATCATAAGGAAAGTAAAATGATAAATGTACCGAAGCAATCTTTTGAATAGGGAGATTGCTTC
Organism: Hanamia sp.; assembly: GCA_035693085.1. Lineage (GTDB taxonomy): Bacteria > Bacteroidota > Bacteroidia > Chitinophagales > Chitinophagaceae > Ginsengibacter. The sequence goes on from DASSHD010000423.1 coordinate 4,096, forward strand.
GTCGCCAGGAGGATTGGTCAAAACAAAAATGATTTTACCCGCCCCTCGCAATGGCGTAATAAGCAATTATTTTCGTTTAACCATCACAGCTATGCAACCGCCAAAATAGAAAAACGTTTTATTCCTTTGTTTACCGGAGAGGACTTTGATGGTGTATAATCTGACAGAGCGATGCCTATATCAAAACATCTTAATTTTCTTCTTACGTAAATAATTACTGCTTACGATTTTTTCTTAAAATGTTCTTTCATCACTTTTGGATAATCGGCAAGCGCTACTTCTGGTTCTGCAATCTCGGGGTGCCACAATTTTTCCCACTCAAAACTATAGTAACCTTTGAATCTATCTTTTGCCAGGAGATCAATTGCATCAAAAACAAGCGTAGTTCCTTTGCCCAACAAAACATATTCCTCTTTGCCATTGGTGAACACGAGGTCTTTTATATGCGTATGATGAATGTACTTTTTTAGCCGTGAGTACACTTGTGCCACTGGTTCTTTTGTTACGGACCACATATTGACAATATCCCAAACGAGGCCCACATCAGGATGATTGACTGATTGCATAATGTTTTCAATATCCTCACTCAACACCAGTTCACCATGTGTTTCCATTAAGACCTTAACACCGGTGCCTTTTGTATAATCTCCCAATTCCTGAAGCGCTGTTACAATATTGTGTGTGATCTTTTCCCTTTCCGGGCCTTTCGGAAAAATATTGGGGAAGACGCGGATATAAGGGCAATTCAATTGGTGTGCAAGTTCAATGAATCTTTTGGCTTCATCTATGTTTTTATCTCTTTCCGGCCCCTTTGGATGGTGCATTTGAGCAGAAGAGCCGAGGTCAACAATTTTTATCTTTTTATCTTCAACACGTTTGCGCGTGGATTTTATATTTTCCTTGCTGCTGAATTCAGGGCATTTCAAAAGATCCAGTTCCCGTTTTATTCCACGTATCTCAATTCCATTGTAATCGTTACTCACTGCAAAATCCAGGATAGTGTCGAATGACCAGTCGGGACAGCCTAACGTAGAGAAAGATAAAAGCGGCGAGTATTTTTTAAAATCAAAAGGAATCGTTGCAAAAGCAATGCCTGCGAGTGTGGTGGTCTTTATAAAGTCTCTGCGCTTAAGTTGATTCATAAAATAAATAATAATTTGAGGCTCAATTTAATGAAAGATATTAATTATCAAATAGCTTTTTAAAGGTTAATCGTATAAATATAATCTCAAAAAAAGAAAAGTTGGCAGGATAAAACTAATGTAACCCTGATGCATACATGCTGCAAGAGAAAAATGGCGTTGGCATATTGTATCTGTGAACAGAATTTTTAGAAATCAGGAGATTAGGGATTTTATCGTATAGCGTTTTCAAAAACACCGATCCGTCTTACACAAAAGGTCTTGCTGTATCAATTTTCAATTAACTTTTTGCACATTGATAACCGCATTTTGCTTAGCCGGAGTTGCTACAAAAATGTAACATATAGGGCACTCCTGAGCAGGAGAATCAGGATCAATTTCGAACGTAAATACATCTCCTTTTTGTAAACCGTAATTTCCGAAAGAGCAATAATTAGCTACTGTAAATACGTTTTGATAGGTGGTGTCGTTACTACTGTCGTACCAGGATGACTCAATATTTGCGGTATCTATGGTGCCTTTTTGTAACTGAATTACATAATGTTCACAAGGGCCATTTATTATAAGTTTGCCGGTTAATACTTTACCGGAAAGAATAGTCTTTTTGCACTGAACGCAACACAGAGCGCTAAAAAGGAATAAGACAAATAAAGTTTTCATAACGTATTTTTTAATTTTGACATGAATACTAAACCAATCGTTGCTTTGACTTATTTTTAGGCATAACGTTTAACAAGCTGTTAACGATGTCAGGTATCCCGGGCCTGTTACTTTTTGTAACAACGAGCTTGTTTCGCTAATTTTTATTTAAAAAAAGACAAAAAAAATTTGTTACCGCATTTTCTATTCTATTATCTTTAAGCCTTCGTATTGTTTTTGGCTATCTCTGGTAATACTTTATTTTAACTAACTGACTTTAAAACCAATAACTATTATGGCAGAAACTTTAACTCAGCAAAGGCTTTATTCCCTTGATGCTTTGCGTGGTTTTGATATGTTCTGGATCATGGGCGCCGATGAAATTATGCACGGCATGAGCAAAGCAACCGGTTCTCCATTCTGGCAAACTTTAGCCGATCAGTTTACACATCCTCACTGGAACGGATTTCATTTTTACGATCTGATTTTCCCGCTTTTCCTTTTCATTGCCGGCGTGGCTACTCCATATTCAGTAGGACGTGCAATGGAGAAAGGAAAAACCAAACAACAGGTTTTATGGCGGGTGGTAAAAAGAGGATTGATATTAGTCCTCCTCGGAATTATTTATAATAATGGCCTCACCATAGAGCCTGTTTCTAAAATGCGTTTTGCGAGTGTTCTGGGAAGAATTGGTTTGGCTTATATGTTTGCCAATATCATTTATATCTATTCAAAATATCGCACACAAATCATCTGGTTTTTTGGAATTTTAATTGGTTACTGGCTGATGTTTAAATTTACTTCTGCGCCAGGGTTTCCGCATGGCGACCTGACAATGGAAGGAAATTTTGCTTCTTATGTTGACCGTCTTTTTTTACCGGGAAGGCTTTACGAAGTTATTCATGATCCGGAAGGAATCATGTCCACGATTCCGGCAATTGCTACAGGGTTACTTGGAATTTTAACCGGCCAATTATTAAAGAACAGCCCTTATACGCAAAAAAGAAAAGCAGCGCTGATGGCCAGTGCAGGGATACTATGTATTATTGTCGCACTGATCTGGAATTTTGATTTTCCCATTAATAAAAATCTTTGGACGAGTTCTTTTGTTTTAAATGTGGGCGGCATCAGTCTTTTGTTGCTTTCTCTTTTCTATTATATAATAGATATTCTTGGATATAAAAAGTGGGCTTTTTTCTTTAAAGTGATAGGGATGAATTCTATCCTCATTTATATGTCCGGCAGGTTTCTAAATTGGGAATATAGTACCCATGCTTTTCTGGGCTGGCTGGGGCAACTGGCGGGTAATCCTTTTAATGTGGTCGTGATGGCTATTTGTGTGGTACTGGTTAAATGGGTATTCCTTTATTTTATGTACAAAAAGAAAATATTCTTAAGGGTTTAATGAGTTGATAGGATTATGAATTGTATGAACACATGATAAAGAATGATGTAAAGTCCCATTTTGCAATTGCAGGCAGGTTAGTTTACTATGCCCGATTTCATTTTCAAAAACACGATAGATAGAAGATGCCTTTAGTTAGTTACGTCCTGATTATAGTAGGATTATTTTATTTATTAAGATCGCCCTCAGCTACAAGATCCGCACCGAAGAAGGTTACCTTTCCCCGTAAAATATTATCTCCGAAGCAATATTTGTTTTACCGGAGACTCACGGGAATAATAATTATTTTGTTGGCTATTCTGTTGGCAACAGTTTTAAGAAAATAAAGTTTTATCAAAGAATTGACATAAATCCGTAAGGGAAAACATGATATCACTTTATATGATTGGGAACAGCATATAAATTTTGCTAAAGCGCAATGGGGTGATGAGAATAAATAACTACAAAAATTCTAAATTTGATTTGAAAAAATTATTGTTTAACACGGACATTTTAATGAATTCAAGCAATCTATGAACAAACCCTTGTATCATTTTTTCGCAGAAGATCATCACCGGATTGATCAATTGTTGAATAAGGCAACTGAGCAATCTGGCGATATTGAAATGAATTATTATTATCAATTTCGTACCGGACTATTGCGGCATATTAAAATGGAAGAAAAAACTCTTTTTCCGGCAGCAAAAAAAGCAAATAATACTGTGATGCAGGAAATCATTCCAAGGTATAAGCTCGAACATGGAGCGCTGACTGCATTAATGGTGCCTCCGCCTACTTTGTCTCTAATAAAAGTGATCAGGCATGTTTTAGAAAAACACGATTTGGCTGAAGAGGAGCCGGGAGGATTATATGATGTTTGTGAAGCATTGACTCACGGGCAAACGCAGGAGCTTTTAGACCAACTGGCAAATATAGAAGAAGTGCCTGTTCATCCTCCTAATCCGGCGCCCATTGCAATAGAATCAGCCAGGCGTGCATTGGCGAGAGCAGGTTATGATTTTGATGAAATTATTCGGCTCTCTCAGGAATAGTCAACTGATAAAACTCTTAAAAAGTAAAAATAAAAAGGGAATCATTTTTTGTTCCCTGAATAAAAATTATTCTTTTGTTTTGATGACTCTCACTTTCCATTCTTCAGGGCCTTTTTCAAGATACTCCCATTTAAAAGGCTCTTTACTTTCTGCTTCCATTTGATAATAAAGAGGTTTGGGGTCATGGTCGTTGATAAATTCAAAAGCTTCACCCGATTTTATATCGGCAAAGGCTTTATAAAACATTTCATGTCGTTCTGTTGGTGGAAAAGGCCGTAAGTCAAATTCGTTAACCACTGAAAACCCATCGTCTCCTAAACCACTTTTATCTTTTTTAGTTATATGCACAACGTATTCATTGGGTCCTTGCTTTTTATAGATCCATGAATGTTTTCCCTCAAATTTCCTTACAAAAATGCCGTGAATATCTTTCGGATCTTCCGCTGCGATAATTTCCATTGTATCACCTTGCTCCATCATGCCGTAACGGTGAAATACAATTTGTTTCCACTCTTTTTCATTTGCTTTCCGAAGGTCAAGCAACGTTGATATATCCGTAAACTCTCTACCCTGCGAATCCCCGGTACGGGTAACTTTCACCTTCCATTCTCTCCCACCACGGTTGAGATACTCCCATCCAACCACGTCTCCATAAATGGAACGAAACTCATAATAAAGAGGGATAGGATCATGATCATTGATAAAGATAAAACTTTCTTCAACGGGCAATTCCTTAAAGAGCTGTATTAATTTTTTATGTCTTTCAATAGGAATAAGCACACGCACATCCAACTCTTCTGCTTGTATTTTATTATCCATGATAATTTAATTTTAGTTATAAAGATATTTTTATCTTTTTTTAATAATAGCAATATTAACTGTTTAAATTAAAAGAGGTTTGCTATTAATGGAAATTTTCTGAATTTTAAATCCGTTATTGTTTTAGGGCAGGAACATTATTATCCAAAATTCGGATTTGTGACAACCGAAAAGTAGAATATAAAAACGCCGTTCAGCGTTCCGGCAAATGCCTCTATGTAACTTGAACTTGTTGAAGACGGACTCAAAAAACATAAGCGTAACAGTAAAATACCCGAAAGAATTTGAAACAATATGATAATGGCAAGCAACAACGAACCGCTAACGGTTTACCCGTGAAAATTTTTCTTTTATTTTCTCTTTTTAAAAATAAAAAATCTTTTTTAGTCAGTTTTAATTAAGCATAAAAAAAGCGGACAGGAATGCCCGCTCGCAATATGTATTTTCCTATACACATGAGAAGAATATAAAAATATAATTGCATCCCTTGAAAAAAAACTTTTTATTCCCGGGACATTAATCTTTCCAGATAAGGCATGAAAAAATAAGGTTCTAGCTTTATAAAACTCAAATTTTTACTGTGAAAAAAACAGATTTTGTAACCTTCCAGTATTTTAAACGTATTATTTGAATGAAAGCCGGCAATTATTTTATTACTCTAAACCGTTTATAAAATAATACCCGCTTATAACACATTTTGTCTATGCGTTAACATAATGTCTATATAGATTTGATAAGAAGTTTAGTCCCCTATAAAAGCATTATTTTTTCTGTATTTAAAAGAGTTTAACCACAACTACTAATGGTAAAAGATAAAATTTTACGCTTCCTGTTTATTCCTTTATTGGGAATCATTATCCCTTACCTGTCTAATATTATTACCTATTCTCTTTATTCTCTTCTTGAACTGACTGCCATTTACGCTTTCTTCATTTTCATGTCGTGGAGTATCTGGACCTGTTCCAGGTGGCTTCATCTTAAAATAAGGAACTGGTTTTCAATTAATCAAAATACTTTCAATAAAATTTCAACAGTCTCACTGACCAATGCCATATTTGGCGGCTCTATTGCCGGTATCCTCACATTGATATGGTATAAGATTTCAAGAGAAACTTTTGAATGGACACCTTATTTTCTGGCTGTTATTTTATCTGTTCTTGCAGTGATCGTTTTTACGCTTGTTTATGAAATATTATATCTGAGTAAAGAAAGGGAACTGGATTCAAAAATGGTAGATCAACTTGATTGGGAAAGATCTGTAGCCGAAATGTCGAATCTAAAAAATGAAATGGAACCTCATTTTATTTTTAATTGCCTCAACACACTTTCGCACCTTATACTGAATGATCCGGAAACTGCCCATGCTTTTAACAGTAAACTGGCAACAGTCTATAAATATTTTCTGATAAATAAAGACAGGAATATGATCTCGCTTCATAATGAAATGGAATTTATTGATAATTACTTTTACCTTATACAATTAAGATATGATAATCAATTAAGGCTTAACAAAAACCTCAAAAATCGTAACGACTGCAGAGTTATGATTTTGCCATTTGCATTGCAGGTAACAGTTGAAAATGCTGTTAAACACAATGGATTTACTATTGATGCCCCTTTGCAGATTTTCATAGAGCAAAAGGATGATTTCCTTCTCGTTAAGAACTACAAAAAGCAAAAATCATATCGTGAAGATTCAACCGGAATCGGCCTCAAAAATTTACGCTCCCGTTACCGGCTCTTTTGTAAAAAAGATATAACCATTGAAAATAACGAAAATGAATTCATTGTAAAATTGCCCTTAATCCATCAAACCACTGAGCTATGATAAACGTAATTATTATCGAAGACGAAATCCCCGCAATGAAAGTGATGCTGCGCGCACTTTCCGAAGCCACCAACGAAGTGACTGTACAGGCTAAACTGAAAACAGTAAAAGAAAGTATAGAATATCTAAAAAATGTTTCTTTACTGCCGGACATTATATTTAGCGATGTACAACTGCCCGATGGATTAAGCTTCGATATATTTAAGCAAACCGGCATTCAAACTCCTGTTATTTTCACTACTGCATACGATCAGTTTATGCTTTTGGCTTTTGAAAATAATGGTATTGACTATATACTTAAGCCTGTAGAAAAAAATGATATTGAGAAAGCGCTGGGAAAATACAGGCATCTGAAGGATCATTTTACACATAATGATACGGGTCAACATATTGAAAATCTAATAAACTTTATTAATCATAAAACAAAATCAAGATTACTTGTAAAAAAAGGACTGGAAAATATTCTGTTGCGACTTGAGGATATTATTTTATTCTATACAGAAAATAAAATGGTTTTTGTTATTGATCGTTTTTCTAAAAAATATATTGCTGATAAAACACTTAGCCAACTGGAAAGTGAAATGGATGAAAATACCTTTTTCAGGGCCAACAGACGTTACATTGTCAATCTTAATTTTGTGAAAGGATTTAAACCTTATGAGAAAGTGAAACTGCTTATAGACCTGAATATTCCGGAGATAAACCATTCCATTATTGTAAGCCAGGAAACAGCTCCGGCCTTCAGACAGTGGATGCGTGATGCATAAAAAAAGATTGATTATTTTAAATTTCTATTATTCTCCTTTTAATTTATCAAAGCATTGAAATTTGCGGATAATTTAGTTTGCATTATCACGATTTTTTATTTCGATTAGAAATCTTTTTCAGCAAAACACTTCTTCAAAATAAACATCTGTGCCGTTTCTTGTAATTTCTTTACTATGGAATGCATATTGCTCTGGAATTATTTCCTGCAAATGAAACGACATACAAGTTTTGCTTAATCCCTCAAACACCAAAGTAAATCTGATAAAATCATTCATCACAAAATGTTCTGTCCAGTCGGGCATAATAGAAATATTAAATACTTTGATGAGTTTACATTTGCGGCCGGTATCTTCGATCAAAAAAGTGGAAGGCCATATTCTTACCCCACATAGTTCTTCAGTATAAAACCTGCAATGTACAATGGTGCAGCGCTCTGTTTGATGCTGAATCAGTTCTTCTATTGCTTTGTCAATTTCTATCTGTGGTTTGGCAATGGTGCTGCTCATCAGGTTCATTTTAAAATCTTACACAAAATTAAAAAATTTGAAATTAGAGTATGCTAACAATGTGCTAATGCAGTAAACAGGCAAATAAAAGGAATTTTGATTTATGTTCCTAACAGAGAATAATGCATTTAATATTATTTTTGCAATCACTATGCCTGTCTCTCTTTATAACCCTTTCGAAACTTTGCATTTTGACAATGAAACTTGTTTTTTAACCGGTGTTGATTTGCCGTCAGCAAATGAACAAATTTGTATTTTTCCTGATTGGATATTGAATCGTTTTTCATTGAGAGAAAAAAAATTCAGAATGATGGATCAGGTTACGGGTATCCGCTATGAAGATTTAAAATTACCTTGTTCGGCAGAAGTTAAAAATGCTTTTCATCTTTTGGATGAAGAAATAAAAAGTGCCTTTAATAACGGTTATGAGGAAGTGAAAAAAATTCCTGAAGAGAGATTGTTTCTCTGGATGGGGAAATTGGTTTATGGCGTTTTATATAATGATCTTTCTTTGGAAATCAGCAGGACTCAAAAAAAAGAAAAGAACTTTAAAATATCTTCTTCCCTGAAAAAAAGATTTGGAAAATTTCATTTAATGTTACAGTCATTGGTGCATCCAATGGAATTTATAGGACTAAAACCGTGGAGTATCAGTATAGTAAGATTGAAATATTCCCGGGATACTTTTAATTACAAAGACGAGCCTGTCAATCTAAACTTTTCTCTTGGTATGAATGGTTTTGGTATAGTAGCCTGCCTGCAGGATAATGGCGCAGTTGAGAAAAATCAACAGGATATCATAAATAAAATTGCAGATAAAATATTGCATCCTATACAATTTGAAGAACTTTGCTGCAGGTTTCTTTATACCAATTATCTTTTAAAAAAACAGGCTCAACATATCATTCAAACCACGGAAGAAAAATTAATCATTGAGTCTTTACCATTTACTGAAACGAAGGATGAACCTTTATTTGACTATTGGGATGATAATATGTTCGCGCAGGTGTTGGCGGGATACTGGGAACCATGGGGCTTGACTAAAAAAGAAATAATTACACCGCCCGATTCACCAATAAGTTTTTTGGAAAATGATTATACCCATGAATTTATAGAGCCGGAGTCTGTTACATTGCCTTTTTAATTTTCAAAAAAAACTGCAAAATATTTTTTCCTTTTTGAAATCTTCGTTTCTATTTTCTTAAATGAATTTTATTATAGGGATAATGCTTATTTTTAAAGCCATTTAATAAAAGGAGAAGGCATCTTTACTTATTTAATTTTTAAAAAATCAATTATGGCAAAAAATAACCAACATAATTCGCGACGCTCTTTTATTGCTAATGTTTCCAAAGGTATTGTGGGAGCATCTCTCATTCCTTCTATCATTTCTGCCAAAGATAAAAAACGCAACTTTGAACAACTAATAAGATCGCAACAAAATTTTAGCCCTAACGACCAGATACAGGTTGCTCTGATAGGATCCGGTGGTATGGGTGTGGCTGATGCCACTACTAACCGTACTGTGCCAGGCACAAAGCTGGTAGCGGTTTGCGACTTGTATGATGGACGCCTTGCCGAAGCAAAAAAACGCTGGGGCAATGATATTTATACTACAAGGGATTATAAAGAAATTCTGGAAAGAAAAGATATAGATGCGGTTATAATTGCCACTCCTGATTTTTGGCACAAGGATATTTCAGTAGCCGCGATGAATAAAGGCAAACACGTTTATTGCGAAAAGCCAATGGTGCATGATATTTCAGAAGCTCCTGCTGTGATTGAAGCCCAAAATAAAAATAAGGTAGTCTTCCAGGTAGGCAGCCAGGGAATGAGTTCGCTGGGAAATGAAAAAGCCAAAGAATTATTGAAACAAGGCGCCATTGGCACATTGAATTATGCTGAAGCTTTTTATGCCCGTATGTCCCCTGAAGGTGCATGGCAATATCCTATTCCTGCTGATGCTTCTCCGGCGACAGTAGATTGGGATAAATATCTTTCTATTGCACCCAAAAGGCCTTTTGATGCATTAAGATTTTTTCGCTGGAGAAATTACCGTGATTACGGAACAGGTGTTTCAGGCGATTTATTCGTTCATGTATTTTCCAGTTTACATTTTATAACAAATTCTCTTGGTCCTAATAAAGTTATGGCTACAGGTGGTTTGAGGTACTGGAAGGATGGCAGAGAAGTTCCTGATATTATGCTTGGCACTTTTGATTATCCCGACACAAAAGCCCATGCGCCTTTCAATTTATCATTGAGGGTTAATTTTGTAGATGGTACCGGAGGTACCAATTATCTTCGCATGGTGGGCAGCGAAGGATCTATGACTGTGGAATGGGACAAAGTAACTTTATATCACAACAGAAACATAATAGATGCAACAGACCCGCTTTTAAAGACAAAAAATAATACCGCAGAAGGAAAAGAATATGTATATGAAAGAAAAAAAATGGTGCCGCCGGATACAATGATCTATACCGCTGAAGAAGGTTATAAAGGTGCACATTTCGATCATCATTATAACTGGATAAATGCTATTCGTACTAAAGGTAAAGTAACCGAAGATGCGTTATTTGGCTATAGAGCCGCAGCGCCTGCGTTGCTTTGTAACGAAAGTTATTTTGATAATAAAATTATACAATGGGATCCTGAAAATTTAAAAGTGATCAGTAGTAAGTAAGTAAGTAAGTAAGTAATTAATAATAATTGATTATTTGAATTAATGTAAATTTAATCTATGAAAGCATTGGTAATATCCGGTGGAGGAAGTAAAGGAGCCTTCGCAGGTGGTGTAGCAGAATATTTGATTAAAGACTGCAACAAAAATTATGATCTTATGGTGGGTTCTTCCGCCGGAAGCCTTCTGTTACCACACCTGGCAACCGGTAATATAGAAAAAATAAAAAAGATCTACACTTCTGCCACGCAGGAAGATGTTTTTAATGTATCTCCTTTTCACACTAAGGAAACAAATGGAGGCGGTTATTTTAAAAGCATCAACCAGTTCACTATACTTCGTAATATATTAAAAGGCCACCTTACATTCGGCGAAAGTGAAAATCTTAGAAAATTAATTTTTAGCAGTTTAAGCCAGGAGGATTTTGAGAAAATAAGGTTGCTGAAAAAGAAAGTGATTGTAACGGTATCTAATTTTACCAAGCAGAAAGTAGAATATTTTAATTCTGATGATTGTAACTATGAAGACTTTTGCAACTGGATATGGGCATCTGCCAATGCAGTTCCTTACATGAGCGTATATGAGCACGACGGATGTCAATATGCCGATGGAGGTTTTGGCAATCACATACCTATCAATTGCGCCCTGGAAAATGATGTTACGGAAATGGATGTCATCATCCTTGAGGGAGAAAATGAAGATCGTACACAACCAATTGCCCGCAACCCTTTCTCATTATTATTACAAACTATAAGGTTTATGAGCAACCAAATAAGCCTGAAAGACAGGATCATCGGAGAATTGCTGGGAACCAAACGGCACATAGACATTAATATTTACTTCACTCCGCGACTGCTTACTGACAATCCTTTTATTTTTAAACCCGAACTACTTTCTCAATGGTGGGAAGAAGGTTTAGACTACGCACGCAACAATCATCCGGTATGCTTTTGCAATCATCCCGTAGCCATATCCAAAGGGGAAAAAATGATTTTATAAAACATTAAATACTTTCTTCGCATAAGATTTATGCAGTAAACAAATAAATAATCGAAATTCCTATTTCAATCCTGCCAACAATTTATTTTTAAAACAATTTATCCATTTACATTTGCCGCATGGATATTAATTGTACGGATGAAGAGCTTTTTATTTTTAAACGAATAGGCAATGCGGCTGAAGAATTGGGTACTCCTGCGTTCATAGTCGGAGGTTTTGTGCGCGATAAAATATTGAACCGCCCGACCAAAGATGCCGATATTGTTTGTATAGGCGATGGAATAAAACTGGCTGAAAAAACTGCACAAAAATTTTCTCCCAAACCGCAGGTAAATTTTTTTAAGAATTTTGGTACTGCGCAAATAAAAATACACCTTACCCCCAACCCTCTCTCCTCCTTCGACAAGCTCAGGGTGACTGGAGAGAGGGCTTTTGAAATAGAATTTGTAGGCGCCCGCAAAGAGAGCTATAACCGCGATAGCCGTAAGCCTGATGTACTTCCCGGAACGATAGATGAAGACAGAATGAGAAGAGATTTTACCATCAACACAATTTCAATAAGCCTGAATAAAAATGATTTTGGGAAACTGATTGATCCGCTAAATGGCCTTTCAGATATTGAAAATAAAATTATCAGAACACCTTTGCCACCGGGACAGACTTTCATAGACGATCCATTGCGCATGATGCGTGCGATCCGTTTTGCAGCTCAATTAAATTTTACGATTTCACCTGAAACTTTTGAAGCCATAAAGCAACATGCCGACAGGATAAAAATTGTAAGCGGCGAAAGAATCATTGATGAGATCAATAAAATAGTGATGACTCCAAAACCATCAATCGGTTTTGATCTATTATATAAATCAGGATTATTAAAAATTATTTTTCCGCAAATGGTGGCGCTTGTTGGTGCGGAATATATTGATGGCAAAGGGCATAAAGATAATTTTTATCACACGCTGCAGGTACTCGATAATATTGCTCCAAACACAGATGATCTGTGGCTCCGCTGGGCGGCTATCCTTCACGATATTGCCAAACCCGCTACAAAGAAATTTGAGCCGGGCCACGGATGGACATTTCATGGCCACGAAGCGCTTGGCGGAAGAATGGTTCCTAAAATATTTACACAATTAAAACTTCCGTTACACGAAAAGATGAAATTTGTAAAGAAGATGGTAGAGCTACATTTACGCCCGATCAGCCTTACCAAAGAGAATATAACGGATTCGGCTATACGCAGATTATTATTTGATGCAGGCGATGATATTGAAAGCCTTATGACTCTTTGCAAAGCGGATATTACTTCAAAAAACAAACAGAAGGTACAGCGTTTTCTTGCAAATTTTGAAATGGTGGAAAAGCGTTTGAAAGAAGTGGAGGAATCAGATCATCTTCGTAACTGGCAACCTCCTATCACCGGCGAAATTATTATGAAAGAATTTGGGTTGCCTCCTTCAAGAATAGTAGGAGAAATAAAAAATGCTGTCCGTGAAGCAATATTGGATGGTGAAATTGCTAATAATTATGACGATGCATTTGAATATATGGTGAAAGTTGCAAGAGATTTAGGAGTAACGAAATAATAGCTCGTAATACAATATCCGGATAAATTTGTGCAAATTCACACCCGAATCGAACAGGCGTGGCAAAAGCATCATTTGGGTATTTTGCCAGGATAAAAATATAATAAACTAAATACAAATGACATCCGCCCGTAAATTATTTCCTCCGGATATTTTAATTAAAAACTAAGCCTTAAATTTGTGCTATGGCAATTTTAAAATTCAGGGTTTATTGGGAAGATGACGATAGCGTTTACCGCGATATGGTAATTAAGCATACTCAAAGTTTTTTGGAACTTCATCATATCATTTTGAAATGTTTTGAGTTCGATAATAAACACCGTGCCACTTTTTACAGAAGTAATGATAAATGGCAACGTGGTAAAGAGATTACACTTGAAAAATATGATAAGGTATATAAGGCAGAACCATTGCTGATGAGTGAAACGTTGATTGGATCAGAGATTCGAGATCCCAACCAGAAATTTATATACGTTTATGATTTTCATAAAAACTGGACATTCCAACTGGAGTTAATAAACGTGAATAAAGAAGAGAATACAAACCTCTCTTATCCTTCCTGCATTAAGAGTGAAGGAATAGCGCCAAGCCAATATGGCACCAAAGGCCTGGTTAGCGAAAAACTTTCCGAAATAGAAGAAAAATATGATTTGAATACCGCTATTCTTTCTGATGGATATGGTGAAGAAGGCGAAGAGAATGAAAATGAAGAGGAAGTGGATGATGACACTACCCAGGAACTTTGAAAATTAATTTGTCGGGTTCTTTACAAACCTGCAATGGGTATGAATAAAAAAACCTGTATTATTATTTCCGGTCCGACAGCAGTTGGTAAAACTTCTTACGGAATTGAATTAGCACTTAAATATAATACCCAAATTATTTCTGCAGATAGCCGCCAATGTTTTAAAGAATTAAATATTGGCGTAGCAAAACCTTCACTGGAACAACTCCAAAAAGTAAAGCATTATTTCATCAATACTCATTCCATTAATGAAGAAGTAAATGTGAAAATATTTGAAGAGTATGCGCTGAAAACCGTAAATGAAATATTTGAGAATAATGATGTGGCTGTAATGGTTGGTGGCACAGGAATGTATATTAAGGCATTTGCCGAAGGAATAGATAATATTCCCGAAGTGGATGAATCCATTCGAAAAGAAATAAATGAACAATATAAAACTCATGGACTCTCCTGGCTGCATGATGAAATAAAATCGCACGATCCTGATTTTTTTTTTAAAGGAGAAATACAGAACCCTCAAAGAATGTTGCGTGCATTAGAAGTAAAGCTTTCTACAGGAGAATCAATTGTTGATTTTCATTCAGGAGAAAAGATAAAAAGAGATTTTGAAATAAAAAATATTTTACTGGAATTACCGCGCGATCAACTTTACCACAATATTAATATCCGTGTAGATCAAATGATGCAGGATGGTTTATTAAATGAAGCCCGGGGATTATTTCCTTTCCGTCACCTCAATGCCCTACAGACAGTGGGTTACAAAGAACTCTTTGATTATTTTGATGGAAAAATTTCTCTCGAAAAAGCGATTGATGAAATTAAAAAAAACACAAGACATTATGCTAAAAGGCAGATGACGTGGTTTAGAAGGTATGGAAGTTGAAGGTTGAAGGTTAAAGGTTGCCAATCTGGAACGTTATTGCGAGGAGCCGGATTAATTTTTATTGTTTAGCAGAAGGTTCATGGCGAGGTGGCAATCTGCTTGTTAGGACGTTGAAGGTTGAAAGTTGAAGGTTGAAAGTTCGTTTTCTGAAAGATTTTTATTGTTCTTTTGCCCTTTAGGGAATAGGGGTTTTCAAAACACAATCCAATGCCCTTTAAAACTACCATTAGAATATTCTAAAGTTGGAGCAGGAAATTTAAAAGAATTCAATACAAACAATAAAACTTTTATGCCTTTTCTATTAGTTCTAATTTTACTAAAATCCACATCGGGAGAAAGATACCATTGACGGTAGCGTTTAATATCCGTACGGTCAAAAACTACATTTCCATTATTATCATAACCAATATTCTTTACTCCTCCAAACATTCCTTCCGCACCATAACCAAAAGAAATACTAAGCCAGCGTGGCAATTTCGTATCCGGGAAAAATGATTGAATATTAGCGCTTAGCCAATAGGATTGACCGTTATAATCTTTTATAAATCTTTCAATCTCTGTTTTACCGTAAAGCTGATCGGCTCTTGTATCCAAATCTGCTTCACCATAATTTTTTCTATGAAATGAAAATTTGAGTTTTATTTTTTGCTCGTTCCATGCCAGTTCCTGTGAAATAAAAGTTGCTGACCCTAAAATGTTAGCTGTAAAATCTCCCGGACTGAAACCATATTGGGAAGAAAATCCATCTAAAACTTCAATGATAGACTGATAGGCTACGCCACTTAATCCCCCTATCCAGATACTCTTTTTTCTTGATAAACCTGCCCAACGCCAGGCTTCCATACTTGCCCGGCTTTCGGTATAGGCGCTATAAACATGGCCTGCTTTATCCATTTGTTGCCATTCATTATCGTCATTAAAAAAATGAAAAGCTGACCTGGGATATTTCGCGTACCAGAGCGCATTTAATCCGATAAGTGTGCCGCCATACCCTACGATATTAGCGACTGTAACTAACCGCACTCTTTTTTTACTGTAAGGATAAATTTTAAAAGTATCTCTCTCATGCTGACTGTTGATCTCAAAACTATCCGGTGTAAAATGCCCTTGAATTTTATCTTTAAAAAATATTTGTGAATACACTTTTGGCGAAGTGAAAAAATAAAAAAAGCCAGATAAAAGGAAAATAATTATTTTTCGGCAATTTGATAAAAGCATCGAACAAAAATACGTGTAAAGTAAATTCAACAGAATGAAATAAATCAAAAAGAATATCTTTAAATTGTAAAAAAATATATTATGGATTCAAAAACAGAAAATAAAATAAACGAATGGCTTTCGGGTAATTATGATGAAGCTGCAAAAAATGAGATTCGTCAATTGCAAAAAAATGACCCTGCACAATTGGAAGATGCATTTTATAAAGACCTGGAATTTGGTACAGGCGGCCTTCGCGGTATAATGGGCGTGGGTACCAATAGGATGAACAAATATACTGTTGGGATGGCTACACAGGGTTATGCCAATTATCTGAACAAATCTTTTCCTGAAGTGAAAGTGGCTATTGCACATGATGTGCGTAACAATAGCCGTTCTTTTGCCGAAATTGCCGCTCATATTTTTGCTGCAAACGGTATTAAAGTTTATTTGTTTGAATCTATAAGGCCTACGCCTGAATTGAGTTTTGCAATTCGCACGTTAGGTTGCCAGGGCGGTTTGGTTATTACCGCATCGCATAATCCTAAAGAATATAATGGTTACAAAGCTTATTGGAAAGATGGCGGTCAATTGGTGCCACCACACGATAAAAATGTAATTACAGAAGTAGAAAAAATAAAAAACCTGGATGATGTAAAATGGAATGGCAATGAAAATAATATTACTACCATCGGAAAAGATATTGACGATGCCTACATTAAAATGGTAAAAGAGTTAAGTGTAAATCCGGATGCATGCATTAAACAACATGATCTTAAAATTGTTTACACACCTATACACGGCACAGGAATTATACTGGTGCCAAAAGCATTGGCAGCGTATGGATTTGATAATGTTCATATAGTGGAAGAACAAGCTACTCCTGATGGAAATTTTCCTACGGTAATTTATCCTAATCCTGAAGAAAAAGAGACCATGAACATCGGCCTGAAAAAAGCGAAGGAACTCGATGCTGACATTTTATTGGGAACCGATCCTGATGCAGACAGAGTGGGTGTGGGAGTAAAAAATAATCATGGTGAATGGGTTTTATTAAATGGAAATCAAACAGCATTGCTGGTGTTTAATTACATCATAGAAGCCCGGAGAAATAAAGGAACTGCAAAGCCAAATGATATGGTGATTAAAACCATTGTTACCACATATATGATTGATGCGATTGCTAAAAGAAATAATATCTCTTGTTACAATACGCTTACAGGTTTTAAATGGATTGCAGAATTGATAAGAGAAAAGGAAGGGAAAGAAAATTATGTCGTAGGTGGCGAAGAAAGTTTTGGTTTGATGATTGGCGATAAAGTGCGCGATAAGGATTCTGTAAGCGCAGTGGCAATCATTTGTGAAATGGCTGCAGTAGAAAAAGATAAAGGCCGCACTTTATTTGAAAAATTAATGGAACTCTACGTCCGGTACGGATTTTATTATGAGAAATTAATCTCTCTTACCAAAAAAGGAATGAACGGTTCCAAAGAAATCGCAGACATGATGCAGGGATATCGCGATAATCCACCAAAGGAAATCGCCGGAAGTAAAGTGAAAGAATTATTAGATTATCAATTGCAGGTTAGTAAAAATTTATCTACCAGTGAAACAGCGAAGATTGATTTACCCAAAAGTAATGTGTTGCAATTTATCACGGAGGATGGTAGCCAAATTTCCGCAAGGCCGAGTGGTACCGAGCCAAAAATTAAATTCTATTTCAGCGTAAATATGCCTTTAAAAAATGTAGCTGAATTTGATAAAACCCGGAAAATGCTTGATGATAAAATTGATCATATAATTTCATCAATGAATCTAAAATAGAATCAGTGAAACGTTCTTCATCAGACTGATTCTATTGACGGAACAATTTGCAATTTTGAAAGACACTACCAGATTTCAACTTTTATTTTCGCAGATATTTCCATTAAAATATCAAGGGTTGATTGCAACTGAAAAAATGAATAAAAAATAGCAATAAAACTTTCATTTTCCTGCTTTTCAATAAGAGTGCGGTTATTTTTTATAAGACATAAAATAATAAATATTCTGTATAATACTGATTATTAATAATTTAATTAAAATTTATTTTTTGGCAGCATTTTTGCAATATTATAGGAAGAGAAAGTAATTGAAATAAAACCATTCGTAATCCAATATCTTATAATAATTATTCCAATTTTTATGATTTATTACCAAGGTTCCAATTAGTTTGAAAGGCTACCAGTTTTAAGTTATTATTGAAGAACCTACGAATTTAAAGGGCAACATTAAAGGTTGCCCTTTTTTGATCTTTCAGCCACAGATTACACGGATTTCCACTGATAAAAAATTGTACTATTTATTCGTTTGCTTTTATAAAGTTTTTAACCACAGATTACACACCTGACCAACTTAAGGGTTGATTTTCAAAACAAGAAATCTGCAATTTTGCTCGCTTACTGTGCTTTTAAAATCCATCTTTAGAGCTCTGGGATAAATTTCTAACATTGATCTCATCAATAGCAATCTGTTTTTTCAGATCTTCAAGATTGTTGAATTTTTCTTCCTTCCTCATAAAATGAGTAATATAAACTCTGAGATTTCTGTCATAAATATTTTCATCAAAATCAAAAATATTTACTTCGATCATTTTTTTGTTATCGCCAATGGTAGGCCGGATACCAATGCTCATCATCCCTTTATGGTCCGACTCTGAAATAAATACCGAATCCGGATTTGCTTTTTCTTTTTCAATGCTGACATTTACGGCATAAATTCCATTACCCGGAACTAATTTATTTTTATCATTAATTTCAAGATTGGCTGTGGGGAAACCAAGCGTGCGTCCTAATTTATTTCCATCAATCACTTTACCTTCAAAAAAATAATCATACCCCAGACATTCTCTCGCTGAGGAGATATCCCCTTCAGTAAGTGCCTGTCGTATTTTGGTAGAACTAATCGTTACATGATCCAGCACATGCACCGGAATTTCTTTTACCGTATAATTAAATTCTTCCTGGTATTTTTCCAGCAATTTATAATCTCCTGTTCTGTCTTTTCCAAAGCGATGATCGTAACCTGTTATGATAGTTTCAGGATGAAATTTTGATACTAAAAAATCAGAAATATATTCTTTTGCTGACTGATGAGAAAAATCCAAAGTAAAAGGAACAATGACAAGATGGTCAATTTCCTGTTTGGCCAAAAGTTCAATTTTTTCAGAAAGGGTATTAAGTAATTTAATCGGCGGCATATTCTTTTGAGCATTGATCACCATTCTTGGATGCGGATGAAAAGTGATAATTACCGATTGGCCATTATTTTGGTGCGCTTCTTTTTTTAACTGATGAATAATCTGGAGATGCCCCGTATGAACTCCATCAAAAGTACCAATGGTAATAGCTGCGTTTTTAAAAGAAGGTAATTTATTTATATCTCTGTGCACTTTCATAAGAAGATTGCAAGTTAATTGATAATTAAATAATTTGAATATGGATAATTCAATCTTCAATCATACTTTTGATGGAATCGTGAATCTGTAACTAATAACTAATTTAATGTCATTATATTCCAAACGTGGAGTTTCTGCACAAAAAGAAGAAGTGCATGCAGCAGTGAAAAATCTTGACCAGGGAATTTTTCCAAATGCGTTTTGTAAAATTTATCCCGATTTTCTTGGCGGAGACCCAAATTTTGTAAACATAATGCATGCAGATGGTGCCGGCACAAAAAGT
>DASSHD010000424.1:0-2349 GCA_035693085.1 Hanamia sp.
CTATTTTGCTTAGGGTTATCCTTATTATTTTTAGTGCCTTCTTTAAAAGCTCAGAAAGATTCTATGAAAAATGAATTAAATGAAACCAACGACTGGCCTAATCTTCGCCGGTACAGAAGTGAAAATGCACAACTGAAATCCGAAAAGAACAGAGTGGTATTTATGGGTAATTCCATTACCGATGCCTGGATAAATGTAAGCCCCGGTTTTTTTAAAGTTCATCCTTCTTATTTAGATCGCGGTATCAGTGGACAGACAACTCCTCAAATGCTTATCAGATTCAGGCAGGATGTAATTGATCTGCATCCGAAAGTCGTACTTATTTTAGCAGGTATTAATGACATTGCGGGAAATACCGGCCCATCAACTCTTGACATGATTGAAAATAACCTGGCTTCTATGGCTCAACTCGCAAAGGCCAACGGTATCAAAGTGATTCTTTGTTCGGTTCTTCCGGCTTACGATATTCCCTGGAGGGCTGGCATTGAGCCGATTCAAAAGATTATTGATCTTAATAAATGGATAAAAGATTTTGCCCACAAAAATAATTTCATTTATCTCGATTATTATTCTGCAATGGTGGACGAAAGAAAAGGTTTGCCTGCAAAATATTCTAAAGACGGCGTGCATCCTACAGCAGCCGGATATGCAGTGATGGAGCCACTCGCTGTAAAAGCAATTACACATGCGCTTAAAGAAAAATAACCGGATGTAATTTTATCATAAAACTGTCATTAAATAAATAATCATTAATTTTTTTAATGAGGCAACAACAATCTACCTTGTGTTGGTCATATTACCAAAATCCTGATCTATGTTTCATAGCTCAACAAGCATTTTTTTAGGTTCTTTTGTAAAACTTTCGAGTAGAGTAATTTATGAGATGCTGCTTCCGTATATGCCAAATCTTCATTATTTGTTTGTTTACTGTTAGCGATTTTGTCTAATTTTATTTTGAAGAATCCAGGATTAAATGATTGTGTGTTTTTCAAAAGAAATGCTGAAATGTAATGGGTACCCAAATTTATTTCTTACAAATATCCGGTGGTGGGCCTTTTTGGAAAACAGATTGGTTCGTAATCCTTCTTGTTGTTTTTGTATTGTATATTCTTTATCAGATAATCAGACTGCGCGAAAAAAATATCAGGGAGAGTGAGGCTGCAAAAGTAGAAATGGAAAAATTACGCTCAGAGAATTACAAAAGCCGGCTGGAGATGGAGCAAATAAACAATTTTTTTTCCACTTCATTACTTTTGAAAAATGATGTGGATGATATACTATGGGATGTTACCAAAAACCTCATTGCTAAACTTGATTTTGAAGATTGCCTGATCTACATGTGGAATGAAGATAAGACAAAAGTAGTGCAACGTGCGGGATTTGGTTTAAAAGATACTAAAGAATTACTGATGAAATTTCCCTTTGAACTCTCGCCCGGTGAAGGAGTTGTTGGCACAGCAGCTCAAACCGGGAAGCCAATAATCGTATATGATACGGCAAAAGACCCAAGATATTTAGCCGAAGGCTTTAGCGGACAAAGTGAAATAAGTGTTCCTATAAAATATGAAGAAGAAGTTCTGGGCGTCATAGATTCTGAACATTCGCAATTGGGCTTTTTCAATGAAAAGCACCTCCAGTCTATTACCATTATAGCTAATTTGATGGCTGCTAAAATAAAATCAATTGAAGCCGACAGGTTGTTGAGAAAACAAAAAGCAGAACTTGATAATATTTCAAAACAATTAATAGAGGTACAGTTAGCTTCACTGAGAAGCCAGATGAATCCGCATTTTATTTTCAATGCACTTAATTCTATAAAGAAATTTATATTAGAAAATGATGTTGAAAACGCAGACAAATATTTGGGTAAATTCTCAAGATTAATAAGATCTATTCTGGATAATAGCCGGTCGGGCACAATTAGTGTACAAAAGGAAATAGAAATGCTTGCGCTTTATCTTGGGTTGGAAAAACTTCGTTTTGGGAAAAAGTTGAGTTATCATATTCATGTGGATCCATCTTTAATGGAGGGTAATGTGCTACTTCCAACTATGATAGTGCAACCCTTTGTTGAAAATTCGATTAAGCATGGCATTATGCACAAAGAGACAAATGGAGAAATTCTGATATCGTTTAATGATCATGAAAAATATATTGAAATTAATATTAAAGATGACGGAGTAGGAAGAAAAATCGCCGGAGAATTAAAGTCAATTACCAAAAAAATGTACACTTCTTTAGGAATAGATATAACGACAGAGCGTCTTGTGGCGTTAAAAACCGATCCTGGAATTCCGGCTGGTATTGAGATAATTGACCTGGAAGATAATGAAGGAAACAGTAAAGGCA
>DASSHD010000425.1:0-2695 GCA_035693085.1 Hanamia sp.
ACAAGACTTTACGGCTAAAAATTTCTTTTAATAATACGAAAAATGCTCCGGCAAGCAATCCTATCACCAAACCTGAGAGGTAAAAGTTTTTTGCAATGGGACTGATGGGACCGTAAGAAGTAGGCGACTCCACCACTTTCAAATCGGGAGTCGTCGCTACAGAAGATATTGCCGTCTCTTCTCTTTTTTGGAGGAGATAGGTATAAATATTATTTTTAACTGCCTGCTGCCTGCTGATGTCAAGAAAAGCACGTTCCTGTTCAGGCACCTTTTTTAGCAAATAGCTATTAGACGATATCTGGCTGTTAATCTGATCTTTTATGGTGAGCAGGTTATTTTTAATATTAGCCATATTTTCAGCAATATCACCTTTTATCCGGGATACTTCTGCATTAGCAATTAGTGTGGCATCGTTGCTTTCTCCGGTAACACTTCTTAACGCTTGCGCCTGGGTTTCAGCAGTATATAGTTTATCCAACAAACCTGAAAGCGTAGGGTCACTCACTAATAATAAGGAAGGTACTATTCCCGGCTTTTTCCCTTTGCTATTGATGTAGTTATTAATATCTCTGAGGCCTTCTAATTGCAGATCAACCTGGCTGTTTTGTTTATCAAGATCAGTCACCTTACTAAAATAAGCGCTGGCCTGAGTTCCCAGGTCAACCGCAGAAGTCTTTGATTGAAAATGGGCAATCTTTGTTTCTACGCTATCGAGTTGCGATGAAACTAAATCCAGGCGGCTATCAATAAAATCAAGCGTTTTTTCGGCGATCTGATTCTTATCCTGTACGCCGTCCTCATTGTATAACTCAAGGAGTTTATTTAAGATATCACGTCCCTTTTCGGGCACCGGGGTTTGTAATGTTAAATTCAAAATAGTTGATGAATAGGAATAGGGTGCAATCTTCAGTCCGCCAACGATGGAACCCGCAGCGCCGCCTGGAGAAGTGAATTGCACATAATAATTTTTACCCGTAACATTCGTATTATATTCATTATTAATTACCAGCCTTATTAAATTATTACCCAGCAGAATTGTAGAATCAAAGGGGACATTTTTTTGGGCAATATGTACCGTTTTGTTCTTCCAGTCAACCGAGAAAAAATAAGTTCCGTATAAATTGTAAGAATCTTTATCTAAGGCAACAAACTTTACCGGTGAATTGGACTTATACAATTCTTCAGTACGCACATTTCCTTTGTTATATACGGGGGCATAAAGGTCAAGTTGTTTTACAACCTCTGTCATCAGGTCTGGCGAGCGAAGTACTACAATCTCATTATCAACAATCTTTTTTTCACCAAAAATATTAAGGGCGTCCAATACTTTGGAATCACTGCCTCCTTTATTAGGATCTTTTAGCAAAGCTTTTGCCGAAGCGACATACATAGGCACCTGCGAGCGAAGGTCAACAAAAGCAATAAACATAGAAATAGATACCGTAATTACAAATAATGGCCAGAAAGGCAGGTATTTGTAAATTACCTGCTTGAATATATTTGAATCCTGCTTCTCTTTAAAAAATTGATCTTCGTCCATCTAAATTTTGTTATTTTAAAAACGGCTAAGAATAAGAAAAAAAAGAGAAATTCCGGTCATTATATAAGAAATGATGCGGTAAGTTTTATCTTCTTTTACTTTCAAAGGTTCTACATACACGATATCATTCGGCTGCAGGTAAAAATAAGGAGAATAAAAGATAGATTTGTCAGTAAGATTCAATCTCTTAAATTCCTTTGAATTTCCTTTTTCCCTTATCACCAACACATTATCAGTCTTACCTTTCAGACCGATACCTCCGCTTGCCGCAAGGGCATCCAGCAAGGTCATGTTATCAGCAGGCATTGGAAGTATTTGTGGAGATACGCCTCCCATCATTGTTACATGCCTGTTTAAGAAACCAACTGCCACAACAGACTGTGCCAGATAAGGCGTAAGGTCTTTCTCCAGTGTATCTTTTAATTCCCTGCGGGTCATTCCGGCTACGTGAAGGGTTCCTAATTTTATAAATTGAATATCTCCATTTCCATCTACCAGGTAACCGGTTAAAGGCCCTTGAATATTTTGTGGTGCATTATAAATAACCGTATTTTCGGGACTGAGGCTGGCTACTGTTATTCCCAGCAAATCGCCTTTCTGAATTTTTGGTTCGAAGTCTTTTGAAACTAAATTAGTAAGAGTTGTATCGTTAGGGATATCCTGGAAATACGTTGTTTTTTTTGAAGTGCTGCAGGAAGAGAAAAGAATGATTAGCAGAATTAAAAATTGAAAATTAAAAATTGAAAATTGACGGCTGATGGCTGATAGCTGTTTACTGATACCTGTTATCTCATTACTGCGGTTTTCGACTTGATACTTAATATGCATACTCAGTTTGAATGGCAATAATTTTTAATAAAAAAGGTGAATCTTTGAGTGGCTGCAATTTAAATGAAAAATTCTAATTGGGGCGGGTTTTTCGCTGGTACTTTTTGACAAAAAAACAAAGCATTTTTCTAACAGAATAATTCATTGATTTACCTTCCGGATTTTAATATTACCTGCTAACGAAATAAGAATGCAATAAATTATTTTTTTTCAGAAAAAAAATTATGATTCAATTTTTCTTGCGGCCCTTACTTTCTTGATTCCGTAAAGAACACCGATGCCAAGAAGAAAGTAGAGATAGCTGTCAATAGGGCAAATACTACCATC
>DASSHD010000426.1:0-10730 GCA_035693085.1 Hanamia sp.
CATTATTTCTTCAATAACATCAGCAGGGATAGTAATATCAGGGTTACTGAAAGGGACAGAAACGGTAATGTTATCAATCCCTTCTTTTACTATTATAAAATCCAATCCTCTCAGAATATTCTTTACCGTATCAGGATGATAATTTTTGCCGCTTATTTTTTTCAAATAGTGATTTGATAAAATAATTTCTTTCTTTTTTCTTGGCACAGGGTATTCATCAGTTATATCTGAAGTTATTTTCCCTCCTGCAATTTCTTTAATAAGCAAAGCTGCTCTTTTCAATACTTCCACGGTATTACCAATATTTATTCCCTTTTCAAACCTGATCGCGGCATCAGTTCTCAGATTATGCAATAACATAGATTTCCGTATTGATGCGGGATTGAACACGGCGCTTTCCAGAAATATATTGGTAGTCTTTTCAGTTACCCCACTTTCTATTCCCCCGAAAACACCTGCAATACACATTGGCTCGTGCGATCCATTACAGATCATAATATCATTTCTGCTTAACTTTCGTTCCTTTCCATCGAGCGTTTTAAATGGCGTCCCTTCAGGAAGCGTCTCAACAATGATTTGTTTTCCTTTTATTTTTTCTGCGTCAAAGGCATGGAGTGGCTGACCGGTTTCATGCAAAATAAAATTAGTAATGTCCACTACATTGTTCACCGGGCGCAGGCCGATACTTTTCAATTTATTCTGCAACCAACCCGGCGATTCTGCAATGGTAATTCCGGAAATGCTTACTCCTGCGTAACGTTCGCATTCTTCAGCATTTTTTATTTGCACTTTTACAGGATGAGAATTCTTATCTGCTTTAAAATTATTTTTAAAAGGAGTAACTACTTTTGTTTCTCTTTTGAAATGATGAGAAATATAAGCACATATATCTTTGGCAACTCCGAGGTGGCTCATGGCATCCATCCGGTTAGGCGTTAATCCGATTTCAAATATCCAATCGCTGTAAAGATTATAATATTCACCGGCGGGCATTCCTGTTTTGGCGCTTTCGGGCAAAACAATGATTCCTTCGTGGCTGTGCCCAATGCCTATTTCATCTTCAGCACATAACATTCCGTTGCTTTCGACCCCGCGGATCTTTGCCTTTTTTATTGCAAACGGTTCTCCCGAAACAGGATATAATGTGGCGCCAACCGGCGCGAGGATCACTTTTTGTCCGGCAGCGACATTAGACGCCCCGCATACAATTTTCAGCGTTTCACCGTTACCGTTATCTATCGTAGTTATTTTTAATTTATCAGCATCCGGATGCTTTTCACAAGTGAGCACCTTACCGACAATAAGCCCCTCAAGCCCGTTTTTCACCTGCTCATATTTTTCCAGGTTTTCAACTTCCAGTCCCACGGAAGTCAGTATTTCACCTGTTTTTTGAGGATCTTCTTTAATTTTTCCAGTGACTTCATTTTCCGGCAAATATTCGTTAAGCCAATTGTAACTAATCTTCATGTAATGTTTTGTAACGTCTTCATTTAAGTTTTAAGAATGTCAAAAATAAGAAAGAAGTAGATAGGAAATAGGAGTGGATTTTTTCCTAACACCTTGTGGATACTAAGTTTGAATAAAAAAGGAGGTATTTTTTGTAGAATTTTCTGATTTATCCTAAAAAATATGTAATCAATTTTAATGAGAAATGACGTCAAAATGACGAAATATTTTCTACACAGGCAAATGTGGATTTAACAAATTTAAAATGGGAAATTTTTTTTAATTTGTGGATAATATGTAAAGTATTGTGGAAAACCGTGTTACGGAAGTAGAATACAGTGTTACTAATGTATGTATAAATATAACTGTTTATCAACTTCTATTATTAGATTTTTGTCCATTACCTTAGCCGCCCGCTTATGAAAACCCATTAAAATTATTTATTAAAAAATATCAAAATATTCTCTGCCCGAGAAATGAAAATGGAGCTAACAAACTTAAATAAAGATCGTAAAAACAGGAGAAAAACAGGTTCGCTCGAACTAGGGACAATGGCTTTTGGCAAAGTACCGCCCCAGGCGAAAGATCTGGAAGAAGCTGTACTCGGTGCTATCATGCTCGAAAAAAATGCGTTCGATATAATAGTTGAAATTCTTACTCCGGAGTGTTTTTACGTAGAGGCACATCAGAGGATTTTTAGATCTATGCAGGGATTGCAGCAAAAAAATTCACCAATAGATTTACTCACCGTTGTTGAAGAATTGAAATTCAGGGAAGAACTGGATTTGGTAGGCGGCCCTTTTTATATTACTAAACTGACCAATGCGGTTTTTTCATCCGCAAATATTGAAATACACGCAAGGATCATTCTCCAGAAATTCATTCAGAGAGAACTGATAAAAATAAGTAGTGAAATAATTGGTGATGCGTATGAAGACAGCACAGATGTTTTCGATCTGCTTGATATGGCCGAATCAAAACTTTTTGATATCACCAACAAACATTTAAAAAGAGACTATGTCAGCATTGATTCGGTATTGGTAAAAACCATTCAACGCATTGAAGATCTCAGAACGCGCCAGGATGAAATTACGGGTGTGCCTACCGGTTTTGATTCTATTGATCGTGTAACTTACGGGTGGCAACAAAGTGATCTGATTGTACTTGCTGCACGCCCTTCAGTAGGTAAAACTGCATTTGCGCTTAACCTTGCCCGCAATGCCGCTTTACATCCTACAAAACCTACGGCAGTGGGTTTCTTTTCTTTGGAAATGAGTGCCAGCCAGCTTGTACAGAGAATTTTGAGTGCCGAAAGCGGGATACTTCTTGAAAAAATTGCCCGTGGAAGATTGGAGCAGCACGAAATGGAAGAGCTTTATAAGAAAGGAATTAACAGGCTTTCCTCAGCACCTATTCACATTGATGATACAGCCGCTTTGAATATTTTTGAATTACGGGCAAAGTGCCGCCGGTTGAAAAATAAACACAATGTTGGTTTGATTATTATAGATTATTTGCAATTGATGAGTGGTACAGGTGAAAACAGGAACAGCAATCGCGAACAGGAGATCAGCCGTATTTCCAGGGATTTAAAAGGGCTTGCCAAAGAATTGCAGATACCCATAATTGCACTCAGCCAGTTGAGCCGCGAAGTAGAAAAAAGAAAAGAAGGAAGCAAAATTCCTCAGTTAAGTGATTTAAGGGAATCTGGCGCCATAGAGCAGGATGCAGATATGGTAATATTTCTTTATCGCCCCGAATACTATGATGTGAATACAGATGCCATGGGTGAATCCACAAAAGGCGAAACTGATGTGCGCATAGCCAAACACAGAAACGGCCAGTTAGAAACTATCAAATTAAGAGCATTATTACATATTCAGAAATTTGTTGAAAAAGATGATGATGATTTTGGAGCCGGGCTGCCTCCTGGGAATTTCAAACCCGTAAAAGATATGGATGGAAGCGGCGGCGCCAAACTGTATTTTCAGGCAGGAAGCAAAATGAATAATGATGAGTTTGATGAGAATGAACCATTCTGATTTTAGGAATTTCTCATAAAAATTAAACGACTGCCATTTCAATTTTAATACGTCATTAGACTCGTTTCCCGCAATGGCACACAGATCAGAAAGAAAA
Source organism: Hanamia sp. (assembly GCA_035693085.1). Classification (GTDB taxonomy): domain Bacteria; phylum Bacteroidota; class Bacteroidia; order Chitinophagales; family Chitinophagaceae; genus Ginsengibacter. The sequence goes on from DASSHD010000426.1 coordinate 3,586, forward strand.
AACTAAAGTATATATTATCAAATGCCACTTCCTTTGTTTTACGAAGAAGATTTACCTGCTATTGAGCAATTTAAGTTAAACGAAGAAAGCTCCCGGCACATTACACAAGTATTACGCATGAGGGAAGGAGAGCAAATCCAGATAACTGACGGTAAAGGTTATACGCTTACTGCACAAATTGTTTCCCCACATAAAAAGAACACAGAAGTAAAAGTCGCTCACAGAGATTTTTTACCAATGCAAAAACCAAAGGCGGCCATTGCCATTTCTTTAATAAAAAACACAGGCCGTTTTGAATGGTTTGTTGAAAAAGCAACGGAAATAGGAATTTCTACCATCATTCCTTTACTATGCAGCCGCACAGAAAAAACTCATTTCCGAAGAGAAAGAATACAATCTATTTTAATAAGCGCTATGTTACAAAGCCGGCAATCGTGGCTTACCGAACTCTCTGAGCCTGTGAAATTGGATGAATTAATAAAAAGCAAAGGTTATGATCTAAAATTTATAGCCCATTGTCTTCAAGAAAAAAAAATGGATCTAAAAAACGCCTTACCTGATAAAGCTACTTCCAGATTGATTTTAATAGGTCCTGAAGGTGATTTTACTAAAGATGAAATTCAGGCCGCTATTCTTCATAATTTTATTCCGGTATCGCTTGGAGACAACAGGCTAAGAACAGAAACAGCCGGAATAGTTGCAGCAGTTCTTTTGGTTTGACGATCCCTGTTTTGACCAAATCTTCTGGTCACGAGAATGGAGGAATCTCCCTGTTTAATAAATAGAAAACTATAATATTTGTTCGTTTACTGAATTTTTGAGTATGCATCTCCTTGAATAATTTCTCTTAAAAAACAAAAGTTTCTTTCATCTGCCGTCCAGGCAGATTTGTTTACTGATGATATAAAAAAACCACAGTTCAGGAACTGAGGTCTTTTTAAGAATGAAAACTATCAAAAATGGAATGAATTCTTTATTCATTAACTACTAAACGAAACCCATTCCCATGTATATTTACGATTTCAATATTAGGGTCTCCTTTTAAATATTTTCTAAGTTTAGCGATATATACGTCCATGCTACGGCCATTAAAATAGGTATCGCTTCCCCATATCTTCTTTAGTGCGGCTTCTCTCGGAAGTAAATCATTCTTGTATTCGCTGAGCATTTTCAATAATTCGTTTTCTTTTGGAGATAACGTCTGAACATCTTTATCAATTCCCAACTGGCGGAGTCTTGGGTTAAAATGATATTTTCCCAGATCGTATTCTGCATTGGCTTCTTCACGGTGCAGTTCTTCATTCCTTTTTAAAATTGCTTTTATTTTATGCAGCAATACATCACTGTCAAAAGGCTTGGTGATGTAATCATCTGCCCCAAGTTTGTATCCCTTAATAATATCGTCTTTCATTGTTTTTGCCGAAAGGAAAAATAACGGCATATCCGGATCTACATTTCTTATTTCTTCAGCTACGGTAAAACCATCCATATTAGGCATCATTACATCGAGAAGGCACAAATCAAATTTTTCACGTTGAAAAGCTGCAAGACCGAGCCTTCCATCTCTTTCAAGTACAACATCGTAATCGTTAAGTTCAAGATAATTTTTCAATACCATTCCAAGATTGGGATCGTCTTCGCAAATAAGAATTTTAGGTTTATTATTTTCCATAATTGTTTTTTTTAAATCTGAATAAAGGTATTTAGTTTTTATGAAATTTGTTTAACATATTTAATGCCACAAAATATGAACGATAAATGTATTTACTAAAAAGTTAAGACAATCTTATGATTTTTTTAATTTGGCTTTGGGATCATCAAACATTGTGTTGATAATAAACTTCCCGATTGATTTAAAAGATTTTATGAAAGTATTACAATATGCAAGTGATAAAAAAAATGAATTGTAGATTTTTTATGGAAATATTTCCACTACTTCCCGGGAACTATATTAATGAAAAGTCATGGCGTACTCCTTTAAGACGGATAGATGTATTATAGAAGATGATATCATTACAGCTCATTCAAAATTAATAACAAAATATAACCAGTAATTGATAACAGGGTGCATTAGTGATACTGGCAAATAAATGGTATAAAGCGGTAATCCCCCTGCTGTAACTGTTCGGGACAACGCTCCAAAGCCGGAAGAATATTCGAAAAGGTAACTCATAATTCAGTAGTAAATGGTTTTTAGGGGTTCCCGAACGAGGGAGTCTATAAAAACTGGTTATGAATTATTTAAATGAAAACTGATTTAAATACTCTAATTATGATTAGAAATAATATAACTTGCCACATACACATTATAATTAACCACTTACTAAATAAACTCTTCTTTTAGTAGTATAAATATGCTATTTTTTGAGTTAGTGCTATAAAATTATTTTATAGTAGCTTTTTTCACATTATATTTGTAATGGTTTTTCATAGGATATTGGATTTTAAAGCGGGACTAGATTTCCATCTGGGTCCCCTTTTTTTTAGTCCCTTTTTCTTTTAGTTCACTCTTATTACCTCGTTTGAGAGAAACAATTTTGCAAGTTTGCTAAGTTGTAAGAAGCTATTTCATCTTAGTAAGTATATTTTTTTAATCCATTAATATTTATTTTTGCACATATAATAAATTGATATGTGTAATGATAAAAGTCAGGTAAAATACATTACTTTTGCACTGGTTTTTCATAGGATATTGGATTAAAATCGGGACTGGATGTCTATCCGTGTCCCTTTTTATTTTAACCGTATCATACCCTCATTGTTTATGGTTATTATATTTTCTTCCTGCAAAAAAATTAGAACTTTCCATATTTTATCTTCTTTGAACAAAGATAATTTTTGAAAAAGATCTGAATAAGATACCTGCATTTTTGAAGTTGCACTTTTTATCTCTGATGAAATGGATTCAAATTCTCCATTTGAAAGTTTAATATTTTTATTTTTTAGACAATTATCACAAATCCCACATTGACGTACTTTATGGTCATTAAAATAAAAAGCGATCATTTTACTCCTGCATTGACTTTTATTAGTTGCAAAATGTACCATTATTTCAAGCCTTTTTTCAAAAGCCTGTTTTCGTTTAAGAATGTTTTTTTCATTAATAAAAAGATCATCTGCCTTCACCCTGTTTTTAAGAAAATATATTTGAGGTTTTTCTTTTTGGGGTATATAATCAATAATTCCCATTCCTTTCAATTCAATCAGGTTTTGCAATAGTTTTCCCTTTTTTATGGAAATAAATTGAGCAAGTTGTGTTTCGTTAATAACTGCGGGGAAATCGAATATTCCATCGTAAGAACGTAAAAGCCCTTTTACCACATCGTCATATTGAGGATGGCTTTTTTCAAATGAATTCAAGGTGTTTTTACTTGTGGTAAAAACGATGGTGGACGGTGAAAAAAATTGTTCACTATAATTTATTAATTCCTCCTGCTCCAATATTTTTAAAACACTATTCACGGAAAAAGCATCCAGTTTAAAGTTTTTTATAAAACTGTTGATGTCGAAATCATAAGAAAGCCCTTCGCCGCTTCCCGAGGGCAACTGAAAAAAATTGCACAAGGCTCCATAAACTTTTTTGATCACTTCTTTTGAGGGGAATCTGACATTTACTTTCTTTTTTAATTCGTTTATTTCATTTTCATTATAAAACAAAACGGAATATGATTTTTTCCCATCTCTGCCCGCACGCCCAGCTTCCTGGTAATAATTCTCTAATGCATCCGGAACATCATAATGTATTACAGTACGTACATCCGGCTTATCAATTCCCATCCCAAAAGCATTGGTGCAAACGATTATGCGGATTTTATTATTGATCCAGTTTTCCTGTTTTTTACCACGGTCCTCATTAGAGAGGCCGGCATGGTAAAAATCTGCATGAATGCCATTCATATTTAACATCTCTGCAATTTCTTTAGTTCTTTTCCTTGTTTTGCAATACACAATTCCACTGCCGAGAACCTTTTTTAAAATGGTCAGTAATTTCTTTTGCTTTGAAGAAAGTTCAAAAGCGCTGTATGAAAGATTAGGCCGTTCAAAAGATTGATGAAAAGATTGGTATCCATTTTTAAATTGTAATTTTTCACAAATATCTTTTTGTACTTCCAAAGTGGCAGAAGCTGTAAGCGCCAATACCGGTACATTGGGGTAATATTCGCGGATTGCAGAGATACGTAGATAGGGAGGACGGAAATCGTAACCCCATTGCGAAATGCAATGCGCCTCGTCCACAGCAATTAAATTAATTTTTATTAGCGGCAGGTATTCTAAAAACAGCTCAGTTTCTAACCGCTCTGGCGAGACATACAGGAATTTAAACTTCCCATAAGCAGCATTTTGTAAAGTTTTTTTCACTTCTATATAACTCATTCCAGAATAGATAGAAAGGGCAGGAATACCTTTTTTTTTCAAATTAGCTACCTGGTCTTTCATCAGGGCAATTAAAGGGCTTATTACCAGGCAAAGGCCTTCATTCATTAAGGATGGCACCTGGAAACAAATTGATTTCCCACCACCGGTGGGCATCAAAGCCAGCGTATCTCTGGAGGCTAAGATTGAATTGATAATTTCTTCCTGAAGAGGCCTGAATGCTTCATAACCCCAATATTCTTTTAAAATCTCTTTAGGTTCTTTCATTATTAAATTATCGTGTGATTGCTGAATTGCTTTAATGCTACATTTTTATTTGGAATATTCAAAAGTAAGATTCCTTATTATTTGTTTGTTTACTATTGTACGATTTTCTCTTTTCTACCTTGAAAATTTAAAAGACAGAGTTTGCTCAAATTAGCGAATTAACACATCAGCGAATTAATCTAATTTTACAGAAAACATAATAAATTTATGGAGATTGTTTATGACCATGAGAACATTGAAAATGCTGCAAAAGAATTTTTGCAAATAGCCAAAGACCATAAAGTATTTGCGTTCAGCGGAGATTTAGGCGCGGGCAAAACTACTTTTATTAATGCCCTTTGCAAATACCTTGGAGTAAGAGGAACCGTAACAAGTCCCACTTATTCTATCATACAGGAATACAACACTCACAATGATGAAATTATTTATCACATTGATCTTTATCGCATAAAAAATGAAAGAGAAGCAATGGATGCAGGCATAGAAGACTGCATAAATAGTGATGAAATTTGCATGGCGGAATGGCCAGAAATGGCGCCAGGTATTTTTCCTGAAAATACCGTTTTCACGAGTATCCAAATACTCTCGCCTAATAAAAGAAAATTAATAGTTTCATTACCCGTACCCGGAATGGAGATATTAAAAAATTGCTCTAAATTTAATAGTGAATAAAAAATTTCAATCTACATTTCAACTTCTCCGTTTTCATTTCTCCTTTTTTTTAATGCCGGTATATTGGTTTTCACTGAGCCAGGTAAAAAATATTAATTGGGCAGCCGCGGCACTCGTTTTTATTATTCTGCATGTGCTGGTATATCCTGCCAGCAATGGGTACAACAGTTTTATGGATCGCGATACATCACCGGTTGGAGGATTAAAAAACCCAATGTTGCCAACCAGGCAATTATTTGTTGTAACTGTAATAATGGATATGATATCTCTTATCCTGAGTTTTTTTATTTCATTCCTTTTTGCAGCAGGAATATTTTTCTACATTCTCGCTTCAAGATTGTATAGCTACAGGAAAATCCGTTTAAAGAAATATCCTGTGATTGGATATATGACGGTAATTATTTTCCAGGGCGCTGTTACTTTTTTTCTTGTCTATCATGGAAGTGATAGCAACCATACTTTAGATGTTCCCGTTTTATCTATGGTAGCTTCCAGTTTGTTGATAGGTGGATTTTATCCGCTTACCCAGATTTACCAGCATAAGGAGGATTATAATGACGGAGTGATAACCATCAGTTATTTGTTGGGCTACAAGGGCACGTTTATTTTTTCCGGCATTGTATATGCTTTAGCTTTTATTACGTTGGGTTGCTATTTTTATTTTCAATCAGAAATAATGTATTTTATTATTCTTCAAATCTTTATGCTTCCGGTTATCGTATATTTTTTTATGTGGTTGGGTAAAGTATGGAAAAATAATAAGGAAGCGGATTTTAAAAATACCATGCGAATGAATATGCTGGCTTCAGTATGTACCAACCTGGGATTTATCACTCTTTTAATTTTGAAATCCATTGAGTAAAATTGTTTCCATATCCACGGCTCTGCCTTCTTTTAAACACAATCAAAAGGATATTCTCCATTTTATGCAAAAGGTATATGCCATGGATGAAGTGGGAAAAAGAAAGCTCAAATTCCTCTATCACCAAAGCGCTATTGAAACAAGATATTCTGTAATTCCCGATTATAGTTTGAACGCCAATGAATGGCGGTTTTATCCTGCTACAGAAAACCTGGAACCTTTTCCTGATCTGGAACTCAGAATGAAATGGTATCAAAAAAACGCTCCCCTGCTTTCTATAAATGCTATTGAAAAATGTATAGATCAAAAAATAAATAAAAATGAAATTACTCATCTAATAACAGTAAGCTGTACCGGAATGAGCGCCCCGGGCCTTGATTTGCAAATAATGGAAATAATGGATTTCCCAAAAAATATTTTCAGAACCTCTATCAATTTTATGGGTTGTTATGCAGCAATACATGGAATGAAACTCGCCGATGCATTTTGCAAAAATGATAAAAATGCAAAAGTGCTTGTAGTATGCACTGAACTTTGTACACTGCATTTTCAAAAAGAACCCACAATAGATAATATTGCTTCCGGGCTTTTATTTGGTGATGGCGCTGCTGCGGTTTTAATAACTCATGATGAAAATGATCTGGCAGGATTAAAAATGAAAAATTTTTATAGTGAAGTAGGCTTTAATGGCAAAGAACACATGAGTTGGCAACTTTCTTCATCAGGGTTTCTGATGACACTTTCCGGTTATGTTCCGCAATTAATTGAGCAGGATTTTAATCAGCTTTTACAAAATGCCCTGCAAAATGCAAATATGAAAGAAGCAGATATTTCGCATTGGTGTGTTCATCCCGGAGGCAAAAGAATTTTGACTTCAATCGAAAAATGCACTTCAGTTTCTGAAGATGACCTGCAATATTCCTTTCGTGTTTTAAATGATTACGGAAATATGTCATCGCCAACTATTTTA
>DASSHD010000427.1:0-2350 GCA_035693085.1 Hanamia sp.
GGTAAATAATATTATTATTGGCATCTAAACTGGTTAATGAAATCCCGTTTCCATTTACAAAATTTTTAAGTGTATGAAGTTGTATTGACAGATCAGGGCCCAGATGAAAATCGTAATATTCAATAACTACTAAAGAGATAAATAATAAAGCATAGAATACAATATTTGGAATACGCAATACAAAAGCTATTGTTGAGTAGAAAGCATTTTTAACATTTGTTGTGTTAGTCCTGTTGATTTTTATGTTCGATTCCTGATTCAAGTTGGAATTTATTCTTTGTGTTTTTTGCATTTTCTTCCCTAATTTTTAAATAAGGATCTTCTTTGCCACGCAGGCTGGTTTGGTACTAACGATTGAGATCGGCGCCAATAGTGCTAAGGTTTACATTGCCGAGCCGGTATTGCTTGGAGATGTTTTCTACTTTGATTACGATGGTCATTTAGAGAGTGGTCAATGGTCAATTGGCTATTACCAGTAAACGAACTTTTAAGTGGAATTGTTATTTATTGTTCTTCAGATTTTATAAAGAACTTTCGAATAATTCTTTTTCCAGTTCAGAAGTTAATTTTATTTTCTTTCCGGCTTCTGCCTGTTTAGCAGCACGATTTATTTTGATATAGAACTCTTCTTCTGTCATAAGAGTTTCATCCTTTTCTTTACCCGGGGCTTTAAATTTCACTTCCATTTCTTCCAGCAATGCCTTGATTACAAAATATTGATGTGGGTTTTTGGGATATATTATGATAGGTTCCATCATTGTAAATTTGTTTTGAAACAACTATAAAATAACACAATATTCTTAAAAGGGTGCTTTTACCAGTACCATTGCGGCGGTTCAATGGTGAATGGTCAATGGTGAATTGGCTATTACCAGTAAACAAACATTTAAGCGGGATTGTTATTTTTTATTTCTTCCTCAATCATTTTTTAAGCAGGTTTAATTTTTACGATTTTGTTATTTCGCATAATAACCAATTCTGAATTTTTTAATTTCTTAAATTCAATAAGCTTTTCATAAGTCTTTTCCAGGCCAATTAAAATTCTATTGCGGTTTTCTATTTGTTTTTCAATTGTAGTCATAGTAATCTTTTAAAAGCCCAAACTTTATTTTTTGAATTATATTTAAATCTCTATCAATCATTTTTTCAGCAAGAAGTTCATATTTCCCTTCTGAATTATCAAAAATTAATGCACCGTCAACAATTGGAAGGTATATGTCAAATAAATTTTTAATTCCTCTTTCATAACGCCGGGCTATTATTTGAGATTCAATATTATGCCCTCCCTCAGCAACTCTTGTTTTTACTCTTTCTCTTGCTAAATCTATACTTTGCAACCAAAAAAATAATAAAGTTACTGTATATCCTTTTGCCTTTGCTTCAATAATTTTATTTTTATAACTTCTTGTTGATAGAGTAGTTTCGAATGCAAAGTTTTCTCCCTCCTTTAAAAGTTCATTTATTCTGTTTAGCATTATTCTGCCTGCCTCAAAGGAAACTTTCTCGGGCTGAAAGGGTGAAAGCCCTTTTGCAATTTCATCAGCATTCACAAATTCTTTACAGTATAAGATTTCAGGTAAAATAGTAAAGGACGCTGTTGTTTTTCCTGCACCATTACAACCCGCAATTATATAAAGATTTCTTTCTGCCACTCGTGTAAATTTATTCTTTACTTATGAGAGGATCGTTTTTATAGCCCATTTTTAAATAAGAGCCTTTTGCGACGAACTCATTGCCACGCTGTTTACATCGGCATAATTCATTTGGTTATTAAATAATTTATCGGGTGGTATTCCCTGAATGGTACAATAAGCGTTAATTGTATCTATTTCAATATCCCCTGGCCAGGAAATAGCTCCTGATTCTTTATTGGCAAAGACTTTAAAGAAATTGTCGTCAATATCCCAAATTTTAAAAACACCTTGTCCCGCAACATCTGAGACATCATACACGCCTTGTATTCCATCTGAAAAAATTACTTTCAGTTTATATTTTTCCAGTGCTTCGACTGACTTTATTTTTGGGAATTGCATTTCGATTTTTTTTAAAACTTACTTTAAATACAGAATACACGACCTTATTTACGATTTTAGCAGATAGATTATAAATTCTTAAAATTTTGTAACTATTCAGGATAATCAGAATGTGGATAACCTTGCAAAGCAGGATGGAAAGGGATGATAGGTTTTCCAGCCATAGCTAAACCAATAGCATCCATAATAGAGTAGCCGTTTTTGCGCATCGTATCAATGTAACTTCTAATGATTGCAAAACTACTTGCCCCGTCTTTGCTTCTAAAGCAGCCGGATATTTTTTGTTTCACCTTCATCATTCTTATTGCTTGTTCTGC
>DASSHD010000428.1:0-5083 GCA_035693085.1 Hanamia sp.
TCCAACTCCATTGTTGCCGGCAACCAACCCGAACAATGTGCCATAGGTACTACCCAGGTTTAAGAGGCCTGAACCAAAATCGAGTGTTCTTGATGGGCAACCAGCCAGAATCCGTGCTCCTGCAGCAATTCCATCCGTATATCCTGTTCCTGCAACGCTATATCCAATTAATGAAGCAGCATTAATACCGAGGAAAGCATCCGTATTTGCAGTTAGAGTCCACACAGGCGTGGTTTGATATGTTCCATCAGGGTTTCCAAGGTACACATAAGCGGCTCCGCCCGCGATACTTGCATCTACGAGTTGAGCTCCTGATGAAGCAGGCTCACCAATTATTATATCGGCAATGCCGTCACAGTTTAGGTCCAATGTATTATCAATAGAATAACCAAACAGCAGGTTGCATTGTATAAGTTGCAGAACGCTATTACTATTCCTTGGCGAGCTCAAAACCTGGTCAGGTGCTACATCTCCTGCCGGAGAAGATGATTTCTTTATAAAGATGCTCACGGTACCGGTTTTTAACTGCAAGGCAGCTATATTCATTAGGGCGCCCCCAAGTGGCGCACCCACCAAAACATTTCCATTCCTTACTCCTGTGGCACCCTTTACACCTTTTACACACGTACCAAATAAGTTGGCAATGTTGGCAATGGAGCCTGCCAGGTTGGTGATAAGGCCGCCCGAAGTGGCCGTAAGTGTGGCTCCGATAGCTGTATTGACACCGCTACCTGTGCCATAATATACCATTGCGCTACCTTGTAATAATTTCCCATTCAATAAAGCGCTTATTGAGTTTAAATTAATTCCTGCGGGTGCGGAGGCAACCACGTCAGGTTTTCCATCGCCGTTATAATCACCGAGACCATCTACACTGTAGCCAAATAGCAACCCGTTTATATTTGCACCAAGGAGACCGATTCCTAATAGATCAGATTTCGGGGGAGTAAGCGAAACAATCGTTTTATTATCATCAGAAGCATCTGACAAGAAAACAAAAGCGCCTCCTGATTGCACATCAGCGATGTCTCCAAATAAACTACCCTTAATGCCGGCATAAGTTGGCGCACCCACAATGATATCATTTTTCCCATCACCATTCAAATCTTCTGTTACAGCTACCGAAAATCCAAAGAGCGCATTGGTAGAGATGTTTGCCTGCTCCAAAATGCCAGATCCATTCAATTGAAGAGTAATTAATGGGGTTGTATTGCTGCTTAATGTGCTGCCATCGAAAACATACACCTTACCGACAGTGCCGGAAGCCGTACTTCCGCCGCCTATAGAAATAGTAACATTATCCATAGGAGCTCCCACTACAATATCGCTTTTACCATCATTGTTAATATCACCTCCTGCAATGCTATATCCAAACAAAGCGCCGGCAACGGCTGTACCCGGCTGCAACATTGCACTTGGCATTGAAGGCAGACCGCCGGGGCCACCATAATAAACAAATACTGCTCCTACGCTGGCAAGTGAGCCGCTTCCTGAAATTAAATCACTCATAGCTGGTGCGCCTATAGCCACATCATCATAACCATCTCCATTTACATCACCAACTCCCGCAACAGTGAAACCATAAGCTGCATCTATTGCTGCCTGGCCTACCAAAGATGGTAAAATGCCATCCGCGCTTCCTGTCCACTCCGGAGTTTGGTTGATAGGATCAATGGTAATGGGATAGGTGGCGTTGCTATCGTTTACGTTTATCAACAACTCATGTTGATTATTTAAGGACATGGTTGCCGCCAGAACTTTGTGATTAGCGTCCCACACATGAAGATCGCGGTAATAAAGCACAGGTGATCCATTATTGTTATTAAACTGTAACTGGTTGCTTTTTACTTCAGGCAGCAACGTGCCATCAATGTGTAAGTTAAGGGTGAGATGTCCGCTACCAGCCGGGCAATGTTCTATGATAAAATTCTGCCTTAGGCCGTGAACATCATTGGTGTACTCAATTGAAAGGTTTGAATAGCGGTAGATCATCTTTGTACTATTTCCTTCAATCACGGGCTTTGATGTGACAGGGACCGCATTATCGCCTTTTTGAGTGGAATTAATACGTATTTCTTCCTTCCAGTTTTGTATTACTTTATTAGACATCTGCAGCGGGCTGATGCTATAACCAAATGACCCGATGATGAATCCGAGCCTGTGCTGCCTGTTGACGGCGTAAAAAATCCCGCTTTCAGCAGAATTGCCTTTCATTTTAAAGTAGTACTCCCGCGCCTCAATATTTTCTTCGGCGTCGTTGAGCCATGCATCATTAATCGGGCTTTCGTAAGAAGCTTGTCTTGCAATTACAGGGGTTAGCTTCATCATTCCCTGTGTGTTTTTTTGTGAATAGGACGCTGTTACTAACAGCATCGCAGTTAAAAATAGAATTGTTTTCATTTTACTTGCAGTTTTGAGGTTTACAATAATCTTTCAACAAGATTTGGATCCTGGCATTTCAGAAGATTATCGGACGTTGGTATTTCAAGGGATTTAGAGAGATGACGATATGCCAATACAGTAAAATGAATTGTAATACCTTTTATCAAATCCTCGTTAACGAGTGAAATCATTGATCACTCCATTAACCAACAAACGGATGGATTATAAATTTTAGGACGAAAGGTAGAAATGTGCAGTTTAGGTAATTCGATGTAAAGTAAGCACGCAGAAAAGTAGAAAAAGTTCCGTATTCAGTCAATAAAGTGCCAAATACAATCAATCAACATTTTATTGCCAAAAATTAGGAACATTTAGAACATTTTTTATTTTTGTAGCATGAATGCTGAATCCCTTCGCATTAGACAATCATGGAAACGAACCTACGTGGGATTAGAAGGGATTTTTTTGAAGAATATCTATTACCTATAGCTGATTTATTCGGTACAGAAGTGGAGGATAAGACTGTTAACATTCCTGCTTCTTCCGGGAGTGGCTTTATTAAGTATATAGAGTTGGAGAAAGGTTTAGGTATTCAATATTATGATTTTATCCTCAAAGCTGATCTTGAATTCAATATTTTTTACCATCACACCACAGAACTAACATACCGGATATTATACGTACTCCGGGACGATTCTGTCTCTTGCCCGCCCAGCAAAGATTTTATTACGATGTATAACAGTAAGGTGAAAATGAAAGAATCTGTTAAGAGAGGCAAGCACTTTTGCAGAATGGTTATACTATTTAATGCTGTGTGGCTAGAAAATAATTACGGAGAGGCTAGTGCACGAATAAGACAGCTTACAGAGTCGTTTATTGTAAATAACAAATCTCCAGAGATTTCCCAGGAGTTTGATCACAAAGGTCACATTTTATCCAGCGAACTTGCCACGGGCTTAACGAAGAATTCCCTACCACACATAACGGTAAAAATGATCTGCATTATTTTGCTCAATGAGTTTTTAAACAAGATAATGGTAAAGGACAATGCAAAAATCCTATCCGATGGGTCAAGCCACTACGAAACCATTTTAAGAGTCGAAAAAAGGCTAACAGCCTCTTTGACAACCTCATTGCCTTGTGTGCAGGAGTTAGCGGCAGAGGTTAATTTAAGCACAAGTACATTGCAAAGACATTTTAAATTGGTATTTGGCAAAACTATATATGAATACTACCAGGAAAAGAGAATGATACTGGGCAAATATGAAATTGAGAATGGCTTTAAAACTATCAGCCAGGTTGCATATCAACTTGGATTTAATAAAGTTAATAATTTTTCAAAAGCCTTCAGGAAACAGTTTCATTTTTTACCGAGAGATTTGAAGTTTAAAAAAATTGCTTAACAGGTTGCTGTGCCGTAATCTTTAACCAATGTGGGTGTTCCTTTTTCATCCCAATTACCGGTATAATGTGTTAGCATTTTAAAACTATCCAACCCATCCGGATAAATTAGTAAAAATTTATTGCCATTGTAGGCGAAAAGTTATCCTTCACGACTTATCGGAGTATTTTGCCTTCTATGGCTTTGGGGAAGTGGAAAACCAGCCTGGTCAATTGTGCTGATAGCAATCTTTTTTTCTTTTGCTGCACTTGCTACGAGATGGGAACATAGCATATACAAAAACAGGAAACGGGAATTGGAAATATTGCAAAAGAAATTGAAAGAGTAACGGTAGAAATCTTCTGCCGGCGTGTGAGAATTATAAGTTCAGTAAACCAACCTACCGGCAGCAGGCAAACAAATTCTGAAGACCTGTTTTTCTTTATGAGAACAGGTATTTTTTTAATCAGAGGTGGCACCTTTTAAAAAGGTGTCACCTCTTTCGTTCATCTCCTTTCCATTCTTCATCATCTTTTTGTACCATATTGCGTTTAAATAAAAGATCAATCCAATCAGTATCACCAGCACTATTAATAAATGAAACACTAAAGCAATTTGCTGAGGAAGGCAGTTGAGTACAACAATCAAAACCGCCGTAATGAGGAACGCCCGTTTAGCAATTTTTTTAAAAGGAATAAAGATTTTCTGATAATTTAAAAACGACATCATAGCCCAAATACCCAACAAAAAAAGGCTGATAGAAAATCCAAAGGATTTGGTGATCCATACAGATTGTGTCCCTGGTTCGTTAAAATATTTGAACAGATCGCTGAAGGAAGCGCCTAACATGCCCAACCCGATAAGCGTGGGAATAAATAATAATTCAAAAATGCTACTGTTCAATAATCCGTCTTTACATTGCCTGTCGGATACGATGGTGAAAAATAACCACCATAATGCAAATACGATACTGATGGACAATACAAACTGAACCCACGTGAGGGCGCTCAGGTCATGCACCGCAATGACGCCATTAATAACTCCTAAGACCACTTCTCCAAAAACGATGATGGTGAAAAGCCCCAATCTTTCTGTCATACTTGAAGATAATGAAAGCGCGTTCGTTTTTCTTTTCAACAACAAATACGTTACAAATGGCGGCGAACAATTCAATATTAGCGTTAGATAAAACAGTATGCGGATGTAGGGTTGTGTTACAAATAAGGTGGCAAACATCAACGCAAATGAGATTAAGTAAATTATGGTATAAGGCTTATTAAGGCGACGATGCTCTTTGTCGTAAAGACCCACACTCCACCA
>DASSHD010000429.1:0-4314 GCA_035693085.1 Hanamia sp.
TCGGAGTTTTACCAATAAATGATTTATCAATTTCATTTTTGATCCGGGATTTGTGAGGCAGCCGTTTTGATTTATTTAAGGAGAACTTTTCTTCCAGGAATTTAAGTGTTGGCTTGTTGCAAAATAAGCTTGCTTTCACCGGCACTCCAAGAGGCTTTCCATCTTCATCCAGTATGCGGTAAACCAAACCACCGCTAAGAAACATTTTTGATTGTTCGCTGCCACGATCTGCCATTACATTATACTGCTTCAATACCGCATTCAATTCCGGCAGGCTGGTGTATTTATATTTATCTAATACCGTGTCAAGAACATTGGCGATGGCTCTGCGGGTTTCTGTACGCCCGTATTGTACCCTCTTCGCATCAACCGGATTTAATTTGAATGCATCCTTTTTTGAATGCTCTTCCGCCACCACAAGTCCAAATATTTTTTCAATTTCTTTACGCGCCGGTTCAGATTTTCGGATGCCGAGATGATGTAAGTCAATCCTGTTACCGTTAGACTGAATATTGGTGGTAACAATATGGATGTGAGGATGCCCTGCGTCATGATGCTGATATACCAGATAGGGCTGTTCGCCAAAGCCTATTTTCTGCATATAGGTTTTCGCAATCTCCATCATCTTCCAGCCGGTCAAATGTTTTTCAGAAGGGTCAAAATTGAGAGAGATATGAACGTTTTTGCGCTCTACATCTTTGCGCAATTCTGTCCTTTTCAGGAGAAAGCCCAGCTTCATTTTAAGACTCATTTCATCCGCATTGAGCGGAAAATTTTCTGCCCCGATACATTCCGCTACACCCTCTTTAACCTTGTTCTCATTGTAATTAAAAATGCGGTGCATGGAATGAGAAGGCTTGATTACTGCAACCATATTTCCAGCAATTTTTTTATCGAATTACGAACCTCATCGAGCTTATTCTGAATAATTTTTTTCTCAATTTCATGAGCCATTAACCAGCTTTTAAATTCGCTGATCTCGTGCAGTGTATGCAGTTTTTTTACGGACTGATTAAAGTTGTTTCCAACTGCATTAAGCTCGCTACGCAAACGGGTAAGTTCTGTCATTAGGTCATCCTGTGAACTATTACGATAAGTCGTTGTAATAGGTTTTTCAAAAAGAATACGGCGTACATAATCGCTCAGCTTCCGGCAGGTGGAAGCCTTCCATTTCTTTTCAATTTTTAAAAATTCATCGGAGGTGAGGCGCAAGCCGATAATGCGGTTTCTGTTTAAATGTTGTTCTTTCATCACTTATCATTTTCACGTTTTCATATACATTTCACTTTTTGTTTTCCCTGCCCCCGAGTTCCGAGGGATAGGCAGCAATATCCCGTTGTTAAACAACGGTTCATCTTGCCGATTGCGATAAAGATGCAATCTTTCAGCCTTGGTAATGTCTTTCATCTTTTTTTAAAGCCCTTCAGCATATTGTGAGTAATGAAAACAACAAATACTGCTAAAGAGCTTTTACTCTATTTATTATTTTATTATTTCAGCTTTTGCTTTAGCTCTTTTTTCGGCTGACCGATGTTCATCAACCAGTCATTAAAGTCCTTATAATTCTTATAAAGGATGCTTTCATCTTTGTATTTACTATTAAGAGAAAGCGCATAGCTGCTGCAATTTTGTCCGGCAGCTTCACGGTCTAAATAAAGCCTGATAGCGTTATGTTTTTCCATAAAAATACGTGCCGTTTCAAAGAAAGCAATAGAGTTCAGCACTGCAAAATCGAAGCGGTTTTCAGGAACATTCTGGTAAACCTTTTTGAAGGAAAGAAAGTCCATAAATCCTTCAAAAACGATAACCTCGTAAGCACCATTATCAAAGGTTGTAATACCCTTTGGTGAACTGCTTGCTTTGAAATAAGGATTACGGATTTCAAAACCTCCCGAATCGTTCTTAAAACCGATACCATAATATGTTTTTCTATTTACCTGATAAAACACTTCACGACAAAAGAGGTTGGCAATTTCCACCGGGATGCGACGCTGTTTGAGGTAACGCAAAAGTGCGAACGAAGAAAGAACAGTATCTCCTAAAATCTTTATCTGGCTTTCCTCTTGCTCCGTGGAAGAAGGTTGATGTGTAACCGGTCTGTTAGTCTTTAAAGCAGGCTGGTGAAAAGAAAAATTATTGCTTAGGTTGTTGAGCAGTTCACCAATCGTGCAGTGATAATATTCAATTCCAAAATCAACGAAGTTGCCTCCTTTGCCAAGGCCATGGTCATACCAGTAATTTATTTTTCGGTTGATTTTGAATGAAGGTGTTTTTTCTTCTCTTAATGGAGAGCAATACCAGTAGTCATTGTTCCTGATCTTCTGTGGTTCACATCCTAAAGTTGACAGGAATTGAACCATATCTATTTCTTTGGCTTCAGCAATGGAAAGCCTTTTGTTTCTGAAATCCATATCCACACATTTATTTGCCGCAGGCAGGTCTTCTTTTACACAATTCAGATTAACAGTGCAAAAATAAACTGCCGATATGGTATTCATCTATCCTCATCATATTTTAATGAGGATAGTACAGGTATCGGTATTTATTTTTGCTATTGAAATTTTTAAACAATTTAAAACGTGTAGATATGCTTACAACAAATGATGTGGCCAAAGTATATGATACTATTCTCAGTATCCCCGGCATGAATGAGACAGTGAAGATTGATATGAAGATCTCACGCAAAAATGCATTACTCTTGAACAGCGTGATTAAACGGGGATTAAATACAAAAGATGATGATAAATCAACAAACTTACTTGGGAGTGTCCCTCCTGAAACATTACAGGAATTGAATGCTTTTGCGGATGATTTTCTAACTAAAGCAGGACTAACGGAACTTAGTGAAAAACTTAATTCTTTAAGCGCAGGGAAATAAATGTTGCTTCTAATCTTTTAATAAAAGTATCCTGCTTTTGAAACGAATGACTGAGAGCAGCCCTGTTTGAATGAACCTTTGGAGAAGAATAGCTATGTGCCGGGCTTTGAATGACAGGCATTTGGGTGAAGGATAAAAGGCAGCCATAGCTATTTGAGTGTTGGCCTGGCAAAAGAAAAATGGGAAGACTGCATCGAAGGAAGATGCGGGAAAGCTGGATACTCAATCTATCTTTTTGAGCGCTTTTCCCGGAAGAATGAAGGGAATGGTGCGGTATGTCTTTTTATTAAAATATTCTTGTAATTGTGTTTGGTGAGGAAAGAGCCAATCTCAATTACGCAATAACTTTATACGCTGCAGTTCACCTGACTTATCTGCCGAAGGTATAATAGAAATAAGCCTGGTATACCGCAAACGGGGTAAAGAAATTTTTTATAAGATATTAAGAAGCTGTTTGAGTTAATTAATTAAAAAGCCGTATGTGGATAAGTTGAAAACTAAAGTTGGCTAAAAATAAAAGTTGCCCGATAGTGCTGGAATGACAAAACCCCGCCACTTTTCAAGCAACTTTCAATGGCAAATTATTGAAAGTTTACTGACTTTCAAACGAAAGTCGAAACATGAACTAAGAAAAATTTGGGAAGCTATAAGCTACCTTACTAAAACAGGTTGCCAGTGGCGGCTTCTGCCCGAAAGTTATCCGCCCTGGCAAACGGTGTATTGATACTTTAGGAAATGGACATTAGAAGGCATAATAGAAATAGCCCATAAGGAGTTGAGAAAACAATTGCGAAAGAAGAGGGGCAGAAAAGAATCAACGAGTTTAGGTATTATAGATAGCCATAGCGTACGCATGAGTTCTATAAGTGGCCAGCCAAGAGGCATTGATGGTAACAAAAAAGTCAAAGGAAGCAAACGGCATATTCTTGTAGATACGATGGGATTAATCATTTGTGCTACAGCCCATGCTGCTAATATACATGATAGCAAGGGTGCCATAGAAGTATTTGACTGTTTATACGAGATGCGTTTTGACGAGGAAAGATTAGAAAAAATATTAGCTGATGGAGGTTATGAAGGTAAAATAGCAAAGTATTTAAAAGATAAAATGGGTGTAGCCTTAGAAGTAGTAAAACGCAATGAAAGTGGCAAGTGGCAAGTAATCCCTAAGCGCTGGATAGTAGAAAGAACTTTTGCATGGCTCTTAAATTTCAGGCGATTGGCTATGGACTATGAAAGGACAAAGGAATCAGCCATCAGCTTTGTTTACATTGCTATGCTAAATCTGATGGGGAAAAAATTTAATTAACTCAAACAGCTTCTAAAATTTATTTCGCATTTGATGACCTGGCTACTTTTTTATTTCACTTACTCATAATTATTCTCAACATTTATTCTGCTGAAAAAATGCGCTTTCTTTGAAGAAAAAATGATTT
>DASSHD010000430.1:0-10836 GCA_035693085.1 Hanamia sp.
AATTTTATTATAATAATGGAATTATGGCTTTGCAGGAAGCAGAAAAAATTAAAGGTGCAAAACTTGCTCCTGACCAGCAACAACAAAAGAAAGATTTTAATAGTAAAGGTGAACAGGCTTTGAAAGATGCAGTACCTTATGCTGAAGCCGCCATGAAGGATTTAGAGACAGGGTTTAAAAAAGAAGATAAATCTAAATATAAATCCGCAGTAAATTTATTGCAAAATATTTATCAAAGCCTGGGAGATAAAGTGAATTTAAAAAAATACCAGGATATTTATGATGCTGCAGACGCGAAATTTGTAAACTGATTTTTAAAGAACTCGATTTAATTTTAAACAAAAACCCCGGAAAACTCCGGGGTTTTTGTTTAAAATGATTGGAAGTAGCAGAGCAACAAATAAATCGAATTTTTATTTTCTTATTGAGGAATCAAATTTTATTTTCATTTCTACATTAAAGAGAGTAGTGGTAAATCGTCGGTTAAAGATTGGCAATATTTTGTTTACAGGGAAAGGAGTTCAGAATATTCTATTTAACATAATATAAATTATAGGAAAAAAGCTTAAATCAAAATAGGAATAACCAAAGACGCTATTCCTCTGTGTTGCTATTTCTCAATAATTATTTTATCCGGAGTATCAACAATTATTTCAGGTTTACCCTTGAACTCTTTTATTTCACCGGTAACACAAATTTCTTTTCCATCATACATGATTTCCGGAGGTTCTTTAAAATTTATTCGATCGTCACCAAAAATTACCACAGTCAGCAGGTTATCGGGATACGAAGCGCCTAAATTTAAAAAGGTAGGTTGTTTGGTTGCTTGTTCCAAAAATTTTGTACTATATACTTTATTGCAAACAGTAACCTTTTCTCCTACATGATTTTCAAGGCTATCAATATTGGTAACAGTCTGGCAAAAGGTTAGATTTGAAAATAGGATAACAACAGGTATTAGAAATAATTTTTTCATTTATGAATATTAGAATACAAAATAGAACACAATCCTGACATTTTCTTTTAAAAATCTTAGTCATTATTATCGGACTCGCTCTTAAAGGAATCAATAAATTCCAAAATGTCCTTTTCAAATTGGAATTCACTTCCAAATAAAAATTGATGCGACATTGGTAAAACGTAAATGGGAATACCTTTTAGTTCTTTTTCAAATTTAGAAATTCTAACGCCGTCCTTTTCGGTGGTGAGAATAATTTTATTTACGTTTTTTATTTTTAAAAAATCTTCTTTAATTTCTCTAATGTCATTTCCATTAAAAATATAATGATCCTTATATCTCAATAACCCGAAAGTAGAAACATGAATATCCAGGAATTCTCTGATGGGTTGAGGATTAGCGATTCCGCAAACCAAAAGAACATGGCATCCTCGTTCTAATATAAATTTTTTCCGGTTAAATAAATGGTATGGGCTTTCATATTTTACACCGGTAAAATAAATTTTTTGATGGGGCAACGGGTTAAGTTCTTTTATTACATTCTCTTTTGATTCTTTACTTAAATCTGAATCGCATTTCGTAACTACAATAATATCAGCTCGTTTTGAGCTACTTTTATTATCTCTTAAACTACCTGCAGGCAACATAAAATCATGTGAATAGAGATGATGAAAATCAGTTAATAAAATATTCAGTCCTGCTCTTACTTCCCTATGTTGAAATGCATCATCCAAAATAATAATTTCTATTTCTGGTTCTTCACTCAGCAACTTAGGGATACCCATAACCCTTTCCTCGGCTACACTTACAGTTACTTCGGGGAAATTTTTATGAATTTGCATTGGCTCATCTCCAATATCGGAAACCCTTGAATTTTCATCGGCAATGGCAAATCCTTTCGTTTTCCTTTTATAACCGCGGCTAAGAGTGGCTACTTTATATTTTCCAGTAAGTAACCTGATTATGTATTCAACCATTGGAGTTTTACCGGTTCCCCCTACTGAAAGGTTTCCGACACATATAAGTGGAAAATTAAAATTTGCTGATCGCAAGATTTTTTTATCAAAAAATTGATTTCGTACCCAAATAATTCCTCCATAGATAAAAGAAAGTGGAAGTAATAAAAAACGGAAACTTTTTCGCATTATTCAAATTTAATTTATTCGATATAATAATAAATTTCCGGACTGGTTTCAAAAAGAGTATAATTGATGTGGCGTAGCACAAAAATTTAAAGGTATATCAAATGAAGTAATATCATCTATTTCATCAACAGGTTCAAAAAAGCTCAATCCGAATTTGATAGTATCCGGCCTGCATTTCGCAAGAAACTTATCGTAATAACCCTTTCCATAACCAACCCTGTAACCTCTCTTATCAAAAGCAAGCAAAGGAATCAATATCATGTCAATTTTATTTTCAGAAATTCTTTTCCCTTCCTTTGGTTCATCAATTCCAAAAACATTTTTAATCAATTCTACCTTCTCATTAAAATGATAATGTTCCATAATTCCTGAACGAGTATCTATTTTGGGGACAACTATTTTTAGCGAAGGATTTTTGAATTCTAAATATCTTATAATCTGCGCTGTATCCGGTTCTATTTGTTTTAAGGATGGTAGATATGTGTGCACACAATTCAAAAAAGAAAGCTCCGATTTTTGAAAATGAATTAAAATAAGGTCATTGAATTTTTCAATGGCATGAAGAGAAAGTGCTTGTCGCTTGTATTTATATATTTTTCTTAACTCTTGTTTTGTCATAATATGGCTTTCAACAAAGGACGTATTTTCATCGCTTCAGCTTTGACGGTTTCTTTCGAAATTAAAGGCAAATGATTTATTTTAGCAAGAACCGGGTAGCCGCTCCAATTACCTATTTCCTTTTCATAGTTTTTATATTCTTCTGTGAAAATCCATCCGGCTACATTTATTTTTTCTTTTCGTAAAACAGCAGCAGTAAGCAAAGAATGATTAATACTTCCTAATTCATTTTTACTGACGATGATCACTTGTGCTTTCAATTTTTTTATCAGATCCAAAATCAATTCTTTTTTATTTAATGGAACCATTAACCCTCCTGCTCCTTCAATAATTAGTTTATTTTTTGTTTTCGGTAAATGAGTAATGATCTCTTTTATTTTAATTTTAATCCCTTCATCTGGTGCAGCAATATGAGGCGATGCA
The DNA here is from genome assembly GCA_035693085.1 of Hanamia sp. Taxonomy (GTDB): domain Bacteria; phylum Bacteroidota; class Bacteroidia; order Chitinophagales; family Chitinophagaceae; genus Ginsengibacter. The sequence goes on from DASSHD010000430.1 coordinate 3,145, forward strand.
GGCATTTTCAACAGATACAATTCCGGATGAATCTTTGTTTTTTTATTAGAGATAATTTCTTTTATTCTTAAGGAATCTGTTCCGTCTGCAAATCCCGCCTGCACAGGCTTCCAGTAATCTGCATGGAGCGCCTCCACAATAATTGCAGATATTAATGTTTTCCCAACATCTGTACCCGTTCCCGTAATAAAAATTGGTTTCATGGTGAATCGTCAGTTGTGAATTCATGATTAGAATCAGGATTCTATATTATTTCATTTATCACTATTTACAAAAATAGAAAAAACGGTAGTTCCGTAATTCCGCGAAGTTCTAAAAAGTAATTCATTCTCATAGTTATTGGCAGGTGTATGTTCTAAAATAAACCAGCCTCCGGAAGATAATAATTTTTTTTCTCGGATTATATATGGAAGATCATCTATATTTTTGAGCGCATAAGGTGGCCCGGCAAAGATGAGTTGATATTTTTCTGCGCAATCGGTGAGAAACCGAAACACATCACTTTTTACAACATGGCAGTTTTCAATTTTTAATTCAGTGATTTTGTTTTTTATAAATTCATACATTTTAGGATCCTTTTCTACAATTGTAAGGTCTGATGCGCCGCGAGAAGCAAGCTCATAACTAATACTTCCTGTGCCGCCAAAAATATCGAGTGTTTTTATTCCTGATATTGAAATATTATTGTCAATAATATTGAACAATCCTTCTTTGGCAACATCTGTCGTTGGCCTTGTATAAGGCATTTTGGATGGTGGATTTATTTTTCTTCCTCCATATTTTCCTGAAATTATACGCATGAATTGAGTGCAAAGATATAACTGAAATAGTGGGAAGGATACTGTTTTATTTCTTCTGAATAATTTATATCTCCAGGTAATTTAGTGAATTCAATTTCTGTAAAGAACTTATAGATTTCTTTATATAGGGAAGAATTTTCTTCTATCAACCCACTGATCTCAATTTTTATGCTATTAATATAAAACTGGTTACAGATATTTAATAGAATATAGGAAACATCTTCGGGAGTATGGTAATTAAAACTTTGCATCAACTGAAGTTGTCCGTTTTTAACCAGGATAGCAATTAATTTTTTTGAATAAAAAATTACTGATAATATATTTTTTTCATCAAAAGGTTCTTTTAATAAAAAAGAATATTGATGGTTGCTTACAGCATTTGGATATTGATTCTGCACCACTTCATATACGGAAGCTGGAATGCGATAACAATTGTAAACAGAGTGATTGCTCACCAAATCTGTGAGTATAGTTTCATTCGCATATAAATCACCATACATCATATTCATCAAAAGAGAATTTTTTTTACTGTCGTATAATGAAAATGGAACCAAAACACTTTGTGGAAATGAATATACAACGAATATATTTTTAAAATTCCCGGATAATATTTCTTTTTGATGAAAAAGTACCTGTAAATCAATCGGAAGCCCTATGGGTGGTTTGCTCAGGTCGTAATGATAAATCGCCAAACCCAAAAAAGAATTGGCAATTTCGTCTTTTACACAAAATGAGAATCCTTCATTGCTAACTTCGCATAGAAGAGAACAATTCTCTGCATCAAAAGAAGATGATGGCAATATTTCAAATACAGTTCTCATTTATTTAATAGCCGCAATATTATAATTTTTTCCTGATGATAAGCCATGTAATATAACGCGTTTTTAATAAAACTTTTTTCGTTTTCGATTAATGAATGTATTTATGAATGAAAATAAGTAAAATGACCGGAAAATAATATTGAATTTTATACAATTTGTAATTCACAGCCTGTTTTAACCTTTATACAATATATCAATTGGAAAATAAAGTAATTATTTTATTAGCTTCGCAGCCAAAATAAAAAATAATGACCAACCGAACATTTACAATGATTAAACCTGATGCTACTTCCAAAGGAAACACAGGCGCCATTCTAAAAATGATCAATGAAGCAGGTTTCCGTATTGCAGCTATGAAAATGACTCATATTTCTGCGGCAAAAGCAGGTGAATTTTATGCTGTACACAAAGAAAGGCCTTTCTACCAGGAACTGGTAACTTTCATGAGCAGCGGTCCTATTACCGCAGCCATTCTTGAAAAAGAAGATGCAGTCGATGATTTTAGAAAATTGATAGGTGCCACTAATCCTGCACAGGCAGAAGAAGGAACTATCAGAAAATTATACGCAGCCTCTATCGGTGAGAACGCAGTACATGGAAGCGACAGCGATGAGAATGCACAAATAGAAGGAGATTTTTTCTTTAGTAAGCTGGAGCAATTTTAAGGTCATTAAAAGTACAAATCACATCAGATTTCTATAAATTAACCTGTATATTTTATACAGGTTTTCTTTTTAATACTGTGAAGCTGATTTTTTGTTAGTGGTACTTGCAACTTGTGTTTCATCACTTGAAAATTTTTTATTCTCCAACGGCTCTACCTTATATCCTGCCTTTTTCAGGAGGCTTATTAATCCATAATCTCCTACCAGATGCCCCGCTCCCACTGCCACAAATACACTTTCATTCTTCATGATTTTTTTTAATTGATTCACCCAATTTTTATTTCTATCATTTAAAAGAAGATCATTGTATTTATCAGAGCCGAATTCACTTTTGCCAATCATAGTTTTTATAGAATCCATTTGCTGATTTTTATAGAATCCGAGCATGGTTTCAAATTCTTTTTTATACACCTGGAAGCTATCAATATTTTTTAATAATTCCTGAGCCTGACTTTTGTAAGGAATGCTGTCAAACACCGATGCCTGAAATTGCATAGTCTCCAAACCTTTAATTTCTTTTTTATCTTCTTTGGCAATTTTTACAAGTTCTTCTTCTACTCCCGAGGGATTGGAGCAATTCATCATTCTTGGATAAAGAAGTGCCACCAAAAAGTATGGCTTTGCGCTTTGAAGCAGCATTAAAGGCATTTTGAGTGTATCAGCAAAATAATTTTGCAATCTTTTATATTCTTCCGGGGTATAAAGGTCTTCCAGCTTTTCACCATTTTTCATGTTCATATAAAGCATTCCGCTGAACATGACAGAAGGATCACTCAGATTCAGTTCCATATAAATTTCGTCACTTTCTTTCATTGCCTTTTTAAGCTGATCGCTGAAATGTATATCATCTTTACAAAGCAGATGAAATGTGCCAAAAAGGAAGCTCGGTTTTTTTAATCCATTTCCACTCACCTTCCATAAAAGTGTGTTATTATTTTTTTGAGTTACAAAAGCAGAATTTTGTTGCGCCTTGCATCCGGTAAATAAAATTGTGGAAAGGCTGTAAAATAATAAACGCTTCATCATTTTCATTTTTTGTAAAAATAAGGGGAAAGGTGATCTTATGTACGCAGAAATACTCTTTGAAATAAAAAATAAAATTGACATTGTGGTCTTTTAACTTATATACCAGACTTCCAACCTTGAAATATTTAAGTTTTTCAGTTTAAGAAAATAGTTTATAGCCTTTGTCCTTTTGATTGAAAATCTTAAATATTTGTTGCTTTACTGCGTCTTTTCGTTTCTCCAAATTTATTATTCAAAAAGAAAATTTATTACTCATTAATACGTTTATTCTTAAGAGAAGCTTAATTATGTTTTAATATAATTATACTGAACTGTTAATCAAAAAACTATGAAAAAGCAAGCCTTCACCTTTTTTCTTTTACTTACTTCCCTGCTAACTTTTTCGAGATCAGAATTACCTGAATATGGAGAAATTGACAAAAGTGACCTTCAGCTAAAAATATGTGAATTTGATAAAGACGCTGCGGCTTACAAACTAATGTCATCTGGCGAGGTTTACTACAAAGTAGTAAACGGAGATTTTAATATTATTACTGAAAGAAGAGTAAGAATTAAGATTTTGAGTGATAAAGGGTTGGATTGGGCACATATTAAAATTAGGTTTATTAGCATGTCCGGGTACGAGTTAATTAAAAATATTTCGGGAATTACTTATAACCTGGATAGTTCAGGGAATATACTTACCGCTAAACTTGACAAATCTTCAATCGAAACCAAAAGAATTGATGACCAGTTTTCTGAAGTTTCATTTACGCTCCCCGATGTAAAAGTGGGAAGTGTATTTGAATATGAATTTACAGAGGAAAAAAAATCAATTTCTAATATTGACGATTGGTATTTTCAGGATGAAATACCCACCCGGGTAAGTGTATATAAAGTTTTAATTCCTTCAATGTTTAAATTTTCTTCAAATTTAATTGCGTACCAGGACGTAGATCAGGAAAGTAATATAGTAAATGAAACTGCCAAATATAAAAAATCCACCCTCTCTTATGCTTCACTGCTGAAAACTTACACCCTTGAAAATATTTCAGCTTTGAAAAAAGAGCCTTACATGGGCGGCGCTCCTAAAGATTATTTGCAAAAAGTAGTATTTCAATTATCACGAATTGATTACGGCGATGGAGAGAAAAAGGATTTAGAAACAACATGGTCGCATCTCACATCTGCTTTGCTTGCCAATGATAACTTTGGGGGACAGTTGTCAAAAAAACTTCCTCACACCAAAAAGTTTGATGAAGCGCTAAGATTTGTTACGGATGATTATAAAAAGATGATAACCATTCATAATTATGTGCGAAAAAACATCAGGTGGAATGGCGATAAAAGTATTTACTCTTCAAATGGAATACGCTATGCCTGGGATAAGAAAAAAGGAAATACTGCCGACCTGAATTTGATATTGGTTGATCTTTTCAGAGAAGCCGGACTAAAGGCATATCCTGTTATTGCGAGTACCAAAGATAATGGTACAGTGAATACACAGTTTCCCTTTCTCCAACAATTCAATATTGCTCTGGCTTACGTAATTATTGGGGATAAAAAATACATTTTGAATGCCGCTGATAAATACAATCCTGCCTATCTTGTTCCTTCCGGTGTTCTGAACAATAATGGCTATTTAGTAGATAATGAAAAGGGAGGATGGATCGTAATGTCTAACGATAATCAGGGTAACAAGTACGAAAATAATATTTATAAAAATGTAGTTTTAATTGCTGCGCAAATAGAGACTAATGATTCTATTTCGGGAAGTGTCACAATTAACAGTTATGATTATGCGAAAGGTCAGAAACAACAAATTTGGGAAAATGGTAAAGATACAAGTGCATTCATAACTTACTACACAGGAGAAGACAGTACTTTAAAAATAAAAAATATAGAAGTGGCAGGTGAAGATATGGACTCAATTTCTTTAAGACAGAAATTTGATTTCCTTATGCCATTATCTTACTCAGGAGAGAATAAATATTTTACACTTAACCTATTCCAGGGATTTGATAAAAATCCATTTCTTGATTCAGACAGGACAACCGACATTAATTTTAATTATAAACGATCTTATATTTTAGAAGGGAGAATTTCTATTCCTGACGATTATCAACTGAAAATTCCTGAAAACGTTGAAATACGAATGCCAGATTCGAGTATCTGTATGGACAGGGAATTAAATATTGATAGCAGCACACTGAATTTCAAAATTATAATCAATTTTATTAAACCCTATTACAATGTAAAAGCTTACCCTTTGCTTCAGGAATTTTATAAGAGATTATTCAGTGCTCTGAACGAGCAGATAGAGATTAAGAAAAAAAGAAACGCTTGATAATCATTTTTAAATACACAACGCTATCTTTTCATTGATCATTATTTTATTAGAAATTAAAGAAAAATATCTTTAGAATTTTACGAAAAAATTATTGAAGATATGATTCACTTGTTTACTTTCGCAATACCAAAACTAAAAGAGACTCTCATGAGAAAACACACACTGACAATCCTGTTATTATTTAATTCCCTACTCCTTTTTGCGGGAAAAGAAATCCCGGATTACGGGAAAATAGACAAGGCTGATCTTCAATTGAAAGAATGCGAATTCGATAAAGATGCCGAAGCCATTAATTTAATTTCGTACGGAGATGTTAACTATACTGTTACAGGCGAAAACTTTAATATCATAACCGTACGAAGAAACCGGATTAAAATACTTAAAGAGAAAGGGCTTGATGAGGCCAATATCAAAATAAGATTTTACAGCAAATCGAATTATGAAAGTATTAATAGCATTTCAGGCCTTACCTATAATCTTGATAACTCAGGTAATGTTGTTATTACTAAATTAGAAAAATCATCTGTTTACATAAAAAAAATTGACAATCAACTTTCTGAAGTTTCCTTTTCCTTACCCGATGTAAAAATAGGCAGCGTAATAGAGTATAAATATACTGATGTAAAGAAGTCAATAGGTGACCTGGATGACTGGTATTTTCAGGATGATATTCCCACGGTCTTCAGCGAGTATAGAATTTTAGTTCCTTCTATATTCAGATTCACAACTCAATTATTAGCCTATCAAAAGGTAGAACAAAAAAATGATGTTGTTCCGCAAAACGTTATGTACGGCGATCGTCAACTTTCTTATAATTCTGTTGAAAAAACTTATATTTTAAAAAACGTGCCCGCCTTGCGTGAAGAACCGTATATGAGCGCGGTTAAAGATTATTTGCAAAGAGTAATATTTCAATTGTCTCAAATAGATTATGGAGAGGGAAACACAGAAGATGTAAGGTCAACATGGCCAAAACTCTCACAGGATTTATTAGAAGATGAGGATTTTGGATTACAACTCAAAAAAAATATTCCCCACACAAAGGAACTTGATGACTCTTTAAAGAATGTGCATGATGATTATCAAAAAATGGTATTGATACATGATTATGTACGCAGGAATATGAACTGGAATGGTTTAGAAAGAATCTACTCAATGAATGGGATAAAATCGGCCTGGGACAAAAAATCGGGAAATAATACAGAGATCAATTTAATCCTTATTAATCTTTTAAGAGATGCAGGACTTCAGGCATATCCCCTGCTGGTAAGCACAAAAGACCATGGAGAAGTAAATACGCTATATCCTTTTTTACAACAATTCAATAATACTATGACCTGTGTAGAAATAGGCGACAAAAAATATATATTAAATGGCGCTGATAAATATAATCCCACTTCACTGGTACCTTATGACGTATTAAACTCGGAAGGTTTCATAGTTGATCAGAATAAAGGAGGATGGATCAGCCTGTACAACGATAAAGACACTTATAAAAATTTCGTTTCTTTCTTTGCTCAGATTACGCCCCAGGACTCCATGAAAGGGAATGCTACTATTTACAGTTATGATTATGCGAAAAACCCAAAAGTAAAAAGCTGGAAAGAAGATAAAAGTTCTTTCAAAAATAATCTCACACAATCCTATAATGGTTTAAGAATATCAGACATGGAGGTAAGCGGACTTGATAAAGATTCGGAACCGTTGAGCCAGAAATTCGACTTTTCAATGCCGGTAAACTCGTCAGGCAATTACGAATATTTCAATATTAATCTGTTCCAGGGATTGGAGAAAAATCCTTTTATTGCTGATGAAAGAAGAACTGATATTGAATTTAATTATAAACAGGAATTTGTGATTACTGGCAAAATATTTATTCCTGATAATTATCAATTTGACGCTCTTCCTAAAAACATAAAAATGCTCATGCCTGATTCAAGTATTGTTTTATATCGCTTATTACAGACCGACAGCAGTTCGCTGGATTTCAGGATCACTCTGAATTTCAATAAATCGTCTTATTCTGCCAGTACCTATCCGATTCTGCAGGA
>DASSHD010000431.1:0-3225 GCA_035693085.1 Hanamia sp.
GAGGAACTTTAGTATCCCCTTTGATAATAACCTGGCAGAACAAGCAATAAGAATGATGAAGGTGAAACAAAAAATATCTGGCTGCTTTAGAAGCAAAGACGGGGCAAGTAGTTTTGCAATCATTAGAAGTTACATTGATACAATGCGCAAAAACGGCTACTCTATTATGGATGCCATTGGCTTAGCTATGTCTGGAAAACCTATCATCCCTTTCCATCCTGCTTTGCAAGGTTATCCACATTCTGATTAACCTGAATAGTTACAATATTTTTATATTCTTTTTCGTCTAAAAAATCATTGATTGAAGTAAGATAATTTTTTAAAACCTTAGTCAATGCCGCATCGGCCATTGGACTGGTAAGCAAAATAATTTTTGCATTTTCATATTTGTGCCTGATTGTTTTTATAAAATCAACGTAAGCATTACAGAATATAGTTGAATCCTGTATTCCATCATTTTGACCAAGACAAATCGTAACCAAATCAGGAATATAATCATTGAAATTCCAAAGGATAGAATCATCACGCTGATCCACTTTATCAAAAACTTGTGGCATTGTAATCTTCATATTACAACAGCTATGAATCATGCCTATTCCTGAAACTGCAGTGATATGCCATTGAGCATTTAATGCCCTCGCCGTAAGCGGCCCATAACTCATATAGGCATTATGCTCATCATACCATTGCCCTTTACCACAGGGTATTTCAGCAATATCAGCACCATAGCCACAAGTAATAGAGTTGCCGATAAATTCAATTTTTTCAGAAGGTTTGGGAGGTAATTGTAATATTTTTTTGCATTGGATACCTGCAAATTCGAGGTAACCATTTCCTGATTCTGTGTCTTTGCAGATTGTAATAGTATGTGCTCCTTTTTTTAATCCTTTGATCGAAATTTTGTTACTGACAAATTTTGTTTGAATTCGAAATGGTTTGCCATCAATAACGATTTCAATATAATTATGTACGTTCCCATAAAGTACCTGGTCATTAACGAAGAACGAACAAGTATTTCCATCAAATTTTGCTTTTATGTAAACACCCGGAGCCCAGAATCTTGGTAATGTTGGATTTAGTTTTTCTATTCTTCCGTAATATTGTATTAATGCATTATCTGCTTTGTAAAAATCTTTTGAACCTATTGGTGGATTTGATTGTTCAATTGAAATGGCCAGATCTTTTTGCGCAAATATTTCTTTAGACCCTGTCAAAGCAAGTAACAGGCAAATTGTAGTTTTAATGAATCGCATGTATTTTTTTAATTCTGTTGATCAATAGTTTTATACAAATGTTCTTACTCCTACAGAAGTATAAGAATGCCTGAAATCTTTTGGAGTAGTATTTTTTTTCTTTTTAAAGATGCGGTTGAAGTTGGACATATTGTTGAACCCACATTTGTACGCAATTTCATTAATACTTTGAGTTGTGTCAATGAGCATTCTTGAAGCATGGCCTAACCTGATTTCATTTAATGTGTCAACAAAAGTTTTGCCGGTTCTTAATTTGAAAAACCTGCTAAACGAAACCTCTGTCATTCCCGCTATCCTTGCGGCATCACCCAGCGTGATATTCTGGCTGAAATTTTGATTCACAAACTCCATGATTTTATCAATTCTGCGGCTGCTGTAGGATGATATTTCTTTATTGAATGACGCATCGGAAAGGGTACGAAAGTTTCTTGATATCGAAAGGTCGTGAAGAATTGACATTAATTCCAAAACTGAATCAAAGCCATGCTTCTTTACAAGATTAACAATACGCGGCATGATAGCGAGTGAAGTGGCTTTTGAAAATAAAACGCCTCTCGAAGAACTCTGAAAAAGTTGTTTTATGAAACTCATTTGATTTCGTAGTAAAAATTTTTCATCAAACAGGTCTCTGTGAAACTGGATAGTAATTTCATGGATGATTTTACCCTTGCATTTATGGGTGAACCATCCATGCTGGAGATTGGCGCCTACCAATACCAATTCGATATCTCCTATCTCTTCCACATGATCTCCTATCACTCTTTGTGCTCCCGCGGCATTTTTTATAAAATTTAATTCAAATTCTTCATGAAAATGTAATGGGAAATCAAATTCTTTTTTCTTGCGCGAGAACACTGAAAAACAATCGCTCTGTGTAAGAGGAGTTATTTCTCTTAATATTTTCTCATTCATAATTTCTGAAAAGTTATCTTTTCTTTATTGGAATGTCAATAAAGTATTAACCATAAATACCAAATAAAAATATGAAAAGTATTTATATAACAGGCATTTTGAATCTGTTTTTTTATAATTGACTAAAAAACTATATTGAACTGCTAAAATAGTATAAGAATCCTGTTATAAAATAAAATAGTTTTATAGGCTTCTGTAATTCTAAAAATTTTGCAAGCATAACGACTCTGTGAAAGTTGCTAATAAAAGTAAGGTCTTGTGCTGTTTACAAAAGAGATAGTTATTATCTGAACTTAGGAAATAAGAATATTGAAAAAATATTTGCTTACTGCTACTGAATTTCAAATTCTGAAATTTTTTTTGGTGGTGCTTTTATAAACAAAACGGAGTGACTTCAAAAACTGGACTTATTTCGGCTGTCCGATTCGGGGGAGAATGCGTGTTTGTTGGTGGAGAATCATGAATATGTGCTTTTCCATTCGCCTAAAAATGGAATTGCTATTAAGCGTTTATCTGATCTGATACATCGGCACGATTGGAGGGCACCTCATCACACTTGGTCAAAACGAGTGGCCATTGGTCAAGAGGAAAAATTACCGAGGTACGATTATTAATTTAAAAAACAGTCTGCTGTTTGAAAAATATATTATGTTCTTTCATGGCTCCGGACCGCATACGGAAGAGTAAGGCGATTTTGATTAGAATGCTTCCATTGGAATTGCATGGAGTGATGATTTGTTAAGCTGGGATTGGTTAGGGAAAAATAATTAAGATTTGTTGTGTTATTAAGATTCTAAGGGTAACCTTAATCCGCGGAAATCTGGTTCTTAACAAAGAACCTGTCAGGATTGCAAAACGCATTTAACTTTCAGCTCCAATCAGGAAATAGAGAATCGAAAAATGTTTTCTGTATTGCAGTGATGCAAGTTTATTTTCAAAACTGTTTATGAAAATTGGCCATCGCTTTGTAACCACTTTCAAAATTTATTTCAAGAATAGTTTTTTTGTTTTCATTATAATTCTACTTTGACAAAGTTAAATTCATTTATCAGGTGATTTT
>DASSHD010000432.1:0-15997 GCA_035693085.1 Hanamia sp.
TTTATACCTCTTTGTGATTGCCTGTTATCGTGACCTGTTAATAATTCTTATTTTATTTTGAAAATTCTTTTGTACAACGGAATTACTTTCCTGCATTTAGTAATAACCATTTAGAAATTTTATTTATTTTGGGGTGAAGGAGCAGCTTTTAACCATTTTAATACTTCGTTAATGTAGATGTCTCCTGTCATCGGGCCTAAGCTCGTACGGCAGATATAATCATATCTTTTGAAGCTATTGAAATCCACTTTATCCAGTATGTATCCAAAGGCATCATTGGTAAGTCCGAATAGAAATGGTTGTTTGGTGTTCATGTGTCGTTTTATATAATACCCAATATTTGGCAACGCTTCACCAGGAATGGTGAGAACCTGCGCCGTACCAATATTCAGAAGATTGAGCCGGGTAGCAACTGAGTCAATACTTTTAGACTTAAAGTGCAAAGGAGAATGTTCAAAAATAAATTTCATCTCTTCATTCTCTAAAGGAAACATAATAGTACGGCTGGCACAGTAAATATCCGGATTAATTTGTACGGGTGCGTTCGATACAATTCTTAATGCTTCATCCGCCAGGAGATCGCCAATCCTGATACATTCATTCCAGTCATTTGCTTCTCCACCATTAGGCAACCGATTGTCTGCGGTAACCATACCCCCCTGAGCACTATTCATAAAAATAGCAGTGCCTCCTCCTTTTTCTGCAATTCTATCGTATAACGGGCCACATAAATCCGGACTTAAAATATCTCTTGAAGAACCAATGATTTCAGGATGGATGGCATAGTTTATTAAAGTGGCAATGGGTTTATCTTTATTTTCCCCGGATGTTGCAAGCACCTGAAGTACGCTGCAACGTGGATCATAAAGCTGCGGTGCATAATAGTTATAGGCGATTTTTCCTTTTGCTTCTCCCATTGCTGTTTTCAGGGATGCAGGCTCCAGATTTTTTTCAGCTTCATTTACGGCATCTGCTATCTGGTGAACACACCAGTCAAGATATTTCAAATCAACTGAAGATTTCCCTTTTTCATCCGGAAATCCATAAGCATCAGGAGCGCTGTGTGTATGCGTAGCTCCAATCAAAATATTTTCAGGTGGTATTCCTTTTATTAAAGCTCTTGATTTATCGCCCAACACAGCCGGCCAACCGAGATTATCTACACTTACAATGGCAATCCTTGTAGTACCTTTTTCCAAAACAAGAGCCCTGGCGTAAAGGTTTCCTTTTTGAATATGTGAAGGTTTTGGAATTCCAACCCCTCCTGAAACAGGTAAAAGAGGATGGGGTGTTATCACCCGCACGGCAACGCCTGCTTTAAAAGTTTGGGCCTGCGCACTGCAAGTGAGGATTAAAACCGGAATGAAAAAAACAACAAAAATCTTTTTTACGGTTTCACTTAGTACGGATTGGGGAAACAATGTTTTTTTATAGGTTTTCAAATGTTTTAGACTCGAATCATTTTTTTTACAAGCTATTTTCTTCTCCATTTATAATTATTAGTTTTAAAATTGTTTTAAGATTTTTGTAGATGATTTTACCATGGTTTTCCTGTTCCCTGCAATAACCACATTTTTGACCAGGCGCTATTTTGATTGCCATCTGCACCAAAGCCGGAGTAATTTGTGACTTCCAGTTTACCGGCTGCTGCCTGTTCATTAGTGCTATTGAGGTTTTGTTCAGATTTTGGGTAATAAAATCTTACAGGCAGTTCGGGAGCAATGGTTTGCCCCTGCACACCATGCAATTCCGGAAACCCGGTTCTTCTAAAATCAAACCATGATTCTGTTGCATTCGTCCAGTTAGCTATCCATTTCTGTTCCATGATTTGTTTTTGTGTATTATCAAAAACAACATCTGGCTGTGTAATATAATTTGAATAGGCGCTGCTCAATCCCCATGTATCAAATGATGCTTTAATGCCGGCATAATATTCTGTTTCCGCATCAGCCGATGTCCAGCCTTTAACAGCTTTGGCTTCTGCAATAATAAAATGTACTTCTGCTGCAGACATAAGCCGGGCTTTTAAAAGTGGCCCTTTAGGATCCCTGTAGATATCATTTAACCATGATACATGAGGATTTCGTGAAGCCTGGTTTAAGTCGGGGCTTAGGTTATAAGCCTGGGGGCCTGTCAGGGCTACAGGAAGTCCAACATAGTCAGGATCCTGGTTAATATCATCGGGTGTAAGCGCCCTGCTGGAAAGGATGTCAGGTGACAGGTAACGTACTTTTCTATTTTCTCCATTCACTATGGTATCTGTGATATAGTCAGTTCCCGTTGGGAGATTATCATCTACCTTTAAAAATATCTGCACTTTGTCAGCAAATATACCCAGGCGGGGATCCTGCAAAGTCTCCAAAGCTCTCACAAATGTGTTACACATTTTTAATCTCCGGTAATTACTGCTATCAGAATCGTACGTAACATTATCTGGCCATGAATCATCGTTGCTGTTGCCTGCAAAAGCCATGGTTGCATCATCTGAAGCCGAAGTAATGATTGGATAATCAGTTGGATCATTTACAATCATTTCTATTCCTGCTTTGGCCTCATCCGGTAATTTTTCTGATATTCTCATATAATATCTAAGCGCTAAAGAATTAGCAAGTTTTCTCCATTTTGCAGGATCACCGTTGTAATACAAATCAATGCTCCCCGGATTATTTGAATAGTCACTTTTCGGTTTAGAAAGCAATGTGTTTGCGGTTTTCAAATCAGTCAAAATACCTTCGTAAATTGTCTTCTGATCATCATAAGCGGGAAATGTTTTTTCCTGACCGCCTTCATCTCCCTGTAAAGCAGTAGTGTAGGGTACATCTCCGTATAGGTCAGTTAAGAGGCCAAATAACATTGACTTCATTACTAATGTTATTCCCTGCTGAAATTCATCTTTGGATGCAATTGCCTTATTATAAACAAACTGGTTATTTCTCAATATGTCGTAATAACCGCCCCAGGGATTATCGCCTCCCCAATCATAATTATTATGCGCGGAGCCCCATCCGTCTTTTTGGGTGTATTGCATTACTCCGGCAATATCTCCATATCCGAGACCTACAAAAGTTTTCCCCGTTTCAGAAAGCACGGTGGACAATACAAGGCTTGGGTTAGTAGTGGCAGGGTCGGCTCCATTTGGATTTTCATTTAATTTTTCTAAATGCTTGACACAGGAAAATGTAAATGCACTAAGAAAGATATATACCACGATATGAAATTTATAAATTGACTTCATGATCATTAATTTTAATGTTATTTTTAAAAAGTGACATGTAATCTAACTCCGATGGGAATTACCCAGGGCGTTACATTATACCTCTCTATTCCCTGTTTAAATTGTATTCCTCCACCCTGAACATCAGCGCTTGGCTGATAGGCATTTTCAGGGTCTATCCCAATCTTGGCAGCAGTCCACAAAATAATATTACGGCTATATACTGATACGGTAGCGTTCTGTATTTTTAAAGCATTTGCCAAACGAACAGGAATTCCATAAGAAAGTGAAATTTCACGAAGCTTTAAATAGGAAGCCGAAAATAACTCAGGCTCTGTAAAGTCCCATGGATCTGCCGCAGCATAAGGTACCGGTAAAGTTACATTTGGATTAGAAGGATCTGTTCCGAGAACATTTTCTCCAAGGTTTTCAATATACCCGGTCGGATTTCCATTAGCATCGTACCCGGAAGCATACACTCCGGGAATTATAATTCCTCCATAGGGAAGCTTAATTCCACTATACTCAAATGGAAAACTGGTATGCTCGGGTGTCGGCCATCCTACACGCGGAAAATGGTTGCCATGGACCATAATCAGGTCATTAGCATGAGCCACCAAATAATCCCGCAACTCTTTTCCGCTCATGCTGCCGGCATTAAAAAGTTGATCAAGCTGTAGTGAAGCATTACCATTTTCCATTCCATAGCGATATGTTTGCGATACAAACTGACCACCATTTCTCCAGTCGAAAGACATGTTCAGGCTCCAGTTTTTCCAACTGATGGAAGTTTGCATACCCATTATAAATTTTGGATTGAAATTACCAATCTTATTTTTTGTGTTATGGGCATCAATAGCTGACCATTTAGCTCCTCCATCTGCAAATTCAAGTAAAGGATATCCGTAATAAGGTGAAGATTTATCTGTTACAGTCCTTAGTTTAGGTCCATAAATATCTCCCACATCTTCTCCTACATAAGTCCAGGCTCCACCTTTGGCATCTTCCCAAAAAGTGAAATAAGGCATTTCGTTGGCAAGTTTTATTATCCTGGTACGGTTACGCGTCAGGTTAGCATTGATGTCCCATCTAAAGTTTTTACTTTGTATAGGAGTGCCGCCAAGAGATAATTCTATACCACGGCTTCTCACCAGGCCGGCATTGATATTTTTGGAACTATATCCCGATGAGGGAGGAAGTTGTGTAGTGAATATCTGGTTCTTGTTTTCCAAAATATAATAGGTGGCAGAAAAATTGAGCCGGTTTTTGAACAAAGTAACATCTACTCCCCCTTCGTACGATGTTGCTATCTCTGGCTTGAGGTCAGGGTTTAATAGTGTTCCGGAGGTAGATAATCTTGGTATATCTCCCCAGGTACCCGCATTAGATAATACGCTCAATAATTGATAAGGAGAGGCATCATTACCCACCTGCGCTACGCCACCTCTTAATTTAATAAGATTGACATTGGACGAAGTAATGCCTGCTATCTTATTCATCAATAAGCTAAGAGATGCCGAAGGATAAAAATAGGGCGCTACATTGGGAAGAGTGCTGGACCAATCATTACGCCCGGTAACATCAATATATACCCTGTCAAGGAAGCCCAATGAAGCCATTCCATAAATACTGTTTGTTCCTTTCTGATAAGAATAACTGCTATAGTCAAGAGAAGCGGGTAAAATATTTTGAATCGTATAAACATTCGGTACAATAAGCCCGGTGCCGGCTTTAGTAGCATTCCTGATAGAACTGCTCTTTTCGTAACGCAGATTCCCTCCTGCAGAAACAGACAGGCTAAAATTCTTTAATTCCTTTTTATAGGTAGCGAGGAAATCAGCGTTGCTTTCAAAGGATTTAAGATTGATTAATCCGTAAGCTCCACGTGGATCTTCAGTGTAACTGGTGGGTATTTTAAATTCTCTTTGTTCAGTATAAGTGTCTAGCCCATATCGAAACCTCATGCTGAAATCCGGAGTGATTTGCCAATCTGCCTGAATGTTGCCATATAACCTGTCTCTGACAAAACTGTTCTTAACCTCATAAGCCAGGAAATAAGGATTGTTGAATGTCTTATCTTGTGAGCGCTGTTGCAATCCTTCCTGCCCCGGCATCCAGTAATCTTTAAGGTCATTAATATCAATATGCGGAGAAATTGCGTAAACCCATTGCAAGGGGTTGGTTCCTCTTTCACCGGCCGGTCTGCTATTAGAATTATTTCTGCTCAAATCAATATTGGTACCTATTCGTAATTTATTATTCACTTTTACAGATGAATTAATATCAAGTGTATTTCTGAACAGGTCTGAGTTCGGAATAATCCCTTTATTAGTCATGTTAGAATAGGAAAGACGATAATTATAAGCATCTGTACTATTTTCAACCGAAACGCTATTGTTCGTAGTGATACCGGTTTGTACGAAATCTTTCACGTTGTTGGGATGAGATACCAATGGTAAAGGAATAGGCTTACCATTATCATCGAGGGGACTGTTCCATTGTACAGCCGTATATCCTCTGTCTAATTCTCCACCAAACGTACCGCCAACATCTTCCTGTATAAGGCCCCCAAAAGGGTCAGTTAAAATATTCCCTGTTAATTCAACGGGAATAGCGGAAAACTGTCCTGAACCATATTTGTTTTGCCATTTTAAAAATTTATATGGCATGTCGAATACCGTACTCGATGTAACCGAAACGGTTAATTTATTGACGCCAAGCCCACTTTTAGTTGTAATTAATACGACTCCATTGCCAGCCCGGGAACCGTATAAAGCTGCAGCGCTTGGACCTTTTAATATAGTTACACTTGCCACATCATCAGGGTTAATGCTTGAGATGGCGTTACCGAAATCTACCCGATTGTCTGTTCCAACGTCAGAGACATTGTTCAGCGTGTTGGCAATAGGTACGCCATCCACCACAAACAAAGGCTGATTATCGCTACTCAAAGAATTGGCGCCACGAATTACCATACTGACAGAAGATCCCGCGCCACCGGTCTGGCTGATGGTAACGCCTGATACTTTGCCCGCTAAAGAATTCAAAACATTTTCCTGTGCAACCCGGTTGATGTCTTTCCCTGCTACTTCTCCGATTGAATATCCGAGCGATTTTTTTTCTCGCGAAATCCCAAGGGCAGTTACTACCACGTTGGAGAGTTCCTGCGAAGATGTTTTTAAAACTACATTTACCGCGGCTCTGCCTTCCAAAGCAATATCTGTTGGCTCATAGCCTATAAAGCTGATGGTTAATACAGCGTTAGCTTTTGACACTTTTAAAGTAAAGCTTCCGTCTTCTTTGGTAATGGTAAAATTATTGGTACCTTTTTCACGAACGGTAGCACCGCTTAACGGGCCGTGTTCATCCCGGACTATTCCGTGAATAATAACATCTGCAAACTCACGCAGGACTTTATTATGAGAAAGCTCAGTTTTATTGACAGAGGAATTCAATCGCGGATTCCCTTCGCTAAAGGCAACTGAGAAAACCAGGCAAAAGAAGATTGCGGGAAGTAGTTTTTGTATAAAGAAATTATATTTCATAAACTTCGTTTGAAGGTTAATTAAAAAAAATCATCAGGGTTGTTTTTCCAAAATAAGACCTAAAGGCGCAGCGCCAAGACCAGGGAACTCAACAGTGAGCGACAGGTTTAAAGTGTTACTGGTTATACTATTGATCCAATGAGGGTCTTTGTCACCTTTGGATGAAATTAGCTCCACAACAGCATCGTATATGGTGAGATCCCATTTACCATTATTGCCTGCAACAGGAAGAATAAGATCGGTGCATCCTGTAATTTTATAAGTTCCATCGGCATTAAAAGAATAGATATTATCGGCAGTACATAATATAGCCTGGGCAATTGCAGGATTACCGAGAGCTTGTCCAATCAATGGAGCCAGTGCAATCATGCTCGTACCCGCCTTTATCTTTTGCCCCGCAATCTTTACATCAACCGCGATGACAAGATCCGTTTGTTTCCAATTGCCGGTAACCCATTCCTGGTTCTTATTTTTGAAATTTGCATTCTCGTCCGCTGTATCTTTTTTACAGGATGCAAAAAGAAATACCAGTAGTATCAGCACCAAATACTTAGCTACGAATTGCTTTTTTTTCATGGTTTTTTATTTAATAGTTTACGAGTCCAGCCAATAACGAATGTTGCCTCTTTAAAAATTAATAAGTGCAGTAAAGAAACATTTAATGTGAATTTTTATTTAGTATATTTTGATAATCCTGACAAAATGTTTTTCCTTTTCAATTAAACGGTTAGGGATTATCTAATACCCTTATCTTCCAGAAATTTTATTAATTTTTCAGGATGATCTGTTTGTAATCCATCCACTCCCTGTTTCAACGCCTGTTCCCATTTTCCGGAGCCCTCATCCTTACTTTGCACATCAAGCCATACTGCTATCTTTCTCTTGTGCATCAGGCTTAATTTGTTGCTATCATAAGCATTATCAACTACCTGCAAAGGCATTTTATCCAATAAATTATTTAGTTGAGGAATATCCATATTCTCCGGAAGGCTCGCCATTAGTGGAATCCGGGGCACTATCTTTTTCCATTGCCCATATTGTTCTTCCTTATTCAAATAAACCACCAGGTTATTTTGCATGCCTGCTTCCTTTATTAACCTGTAAGTTTTCTCCACATCAGCATCCTTAAAATCTAAGTAAATATTAATTCTTCCTTTACATAAATTCAATACACTTTTAAAGTCGGGAACACGATAGGTAGTGGTATCTCCTTTAACAGCAGGTTTTATTTTCAAGTCTCTGATTTCACTATAATTCAAATCTTTTATCTGTCCTTTTATTCCCGTCATTCTGGTTATGGATTCATCATGCATAATCACCAGATGACCGTCTTTAGTTGTGCGCAAATCTATTTCTACATAATCTGCACCTTCCTTTATCGCGGCCTCATAAGCGGCCAATGTATTTTCAGGAATATTCAAATGACTACCCCGGTGAGCTATTATAACTAATTTGTGTTTCGTTATCGGTAAAGAAGATAATTGCGGAACCAAAAAGCTCTGGCTCAAAAAAGAAATATCTGGCCTGGTATTAAGATTATATGAGTTAACAGCATTGATAAACAGAAATGTCAATATTATAATTGAAAGCTTTCTCATAAGTATAATGTATATTTTTATGAACTCCCTGTGTGACTGATTAGCGTTGTCAAGCAGTCAATACTTTATCTTTAATATATTTCCTTATTTAGTTAGTTGCGGGATATTGGCTTAAAGAAACAGTAAGAAAATATTACCTGAATTAAATCTTTTCTCCGGCATTTTCGTCACCATTTGTCAAAACGAATATAAAGTAGTTTTCTAAAGACTTTGTGGCTAATATTGTCATAGGATTGTATGATCTTATCCTAATACAAATACAAGCGTCAAAGTAATAGATGGTCAGACAAAAATCGTAAGGAGATATCCGGTCCAGACGGAGGCCATCAGACCGATGTTTTCAACTTTTAGGTATAAATTCAGGATTAACAACAACGTATTTTATGGATTCGAGACGATCCTTTTTTTGATAGGAATAAGTGATGTGAAGTAGCCCATCAGAAGCCTGTAGCATACAAGGATAAGAAAAACTTCCGTTTCCTTTTTCAACTTTTTCAAGATGTATTTCCCATTTCCATGTTTTCCCTTCATCATCGGATAAATAAAGGCTTATCTGATAACGCCCGTCATCAATATCATTGCCAATAAATGCCCATTTTCCGTCACGAAGTTTGAGTACTTGCACACTGGCAGTATTAGGTATCTGTGTTTTTTGTGCTGCGGTCCATGTCATCCCGGAATCGTTAGACTCGCTGATTTGTACCCTTGAAGGTTCATCTCCGTTATCTCGCATGTAGGCCATAATTGTTCCATCTTTTTTTTGAATCAAAGAAGGTTGCACATTGCCTCTTCCAACTATCGGCAGACTTGGATACCAATTCGTCCCATCATCATTAGAGATGGCAACTAATGAAAAATTAAAACCATCGGAATACAGTGGAAGCAGGATTTTATTTTCTCCTAAGAGCAATGGTTTAATTCTTGTCATCCAACCGATACTTCGTTTACCTTCGTCCTTACTTGCTTCTATTATCATGTTGTCGTATTGCGGGGCATAAGCTGCCCACGCCGACTTGCCGGGCGGCAAGTCTTTGAATTTAGATTTGACTTCTTTTGCAAAACGATCATCCGGCTTGAGCAAAATATTATCCTGCCAGTTCCAGACAGGTGCTCCAGTTTTTGTGTAATCAATTGATGTCCGGAATCTGAGAATTGAATACTCCCATCGGTTTGCTTGTACGGCAATCCAAACCAGGAACAATTTATTCTGGTGGTTAAGAAAGAGTACAGGATTGCAATCAGGAATATTATAAGTATCAGCCATCACGAATGGCTTGCTCCATGAGGCGTCACCTTTTTTTAAACGCGCTCCCATAATTTTTACATCATCGGCCGTCCTTTCCCCGTGCCCCTCAAACCATGCAGCGAGAAAATCACCATTCGGAAGGTTCACCAAAGTGCTGCCATGCGTATGCAAGAGCTGAGGCGGAAAAATAAGCGTGCTT
Source organism: Hanamia sp. (assembly GCA_035693085.1). Classification (GTDB taxonomy): domain Bacteria; phylum Bacteroidota; class Bacteroidia; order Chitinophagales; family Chitinophagaceae; genus Ginsengibacter. The sequence continues at coordinate 9,803 of DASSHD010000432.1, forward strand.
TCTACTACAGGAAATTTTGAAGTTGTAGTTTGGCTTTGTGAAACACCATGTATCAGAAAGGTCAATGCAATTAGGATCCTTAATTTTTTCATTTTATTTTATTTTCTTTTCTTTTGATTCACCGTTTAAAAACTGAAGACTGAAGGCTTAACGCTCAATGTCCAATGCGGAAAGCCCGATTCTCAATTCTCAATTCTTAATTCCCTCTTAATCTCCCTGCTTAATAAAAGCAATCAAATCGGCCATTTGCTGCTTATCAATTCTTTTTTCAAAATCATTTGGCATGGGAGAAACATCTAATGTTCTAAGTGATCGTATGTCTTTTCTCGCAATAGTTGTTTTTACACCGCCCTCGTGATTCAGAACAATAGCATTCGATGTTTCTGAAACTATAATTCCCTGTTCCATAGTTCCGTCATTAAGTACAATGTTCCATAATTCGTACCCATGTGAAATGGAATGGTTGGGATCCAAAACATTAATCAGGATATTCTCCGCAGGCCACCCTTGAACTGTACCCAGGTCGGGGCCAAAGGCAACGCCTATCTTACCTCTCACCTGGTGACATACCAGACAATTTGCTACATATACCATCTTACCCTTACCGGCATTACCTTTCATCTGAAGTGATGCTTCATACTTTTTTATTACCGGACTACGATCTTCTTTTTTACCTGATAATAATGTTCTGGCAATCTCCTTAAGGGAATCGGGAATATCGCGCATAAGGATTACCGTTACAGGCCAGCCCAACTCACCTTTTGTTATTTTTCCTTTTGCAACGCTTTGCAGCAACAGAGAAATACGGGGCACAGAAAAAGGCTCGGTAATGAATGTATTTAGGGCAGCATCCCTAATGCCGGGAGATAACGATGGCCAGTTTTTTAATAAAAATTCGGAGAATGTTGTGCCCGGAACTTTGTCTAACGCTTGTACAGCGGCTAACTGAATATCTGTTGGCCCATCCGGGGTAATTAAACTTTCCAGAAACGCCACATCATTTTTGGGATTTTGAAGAGCCATAAGATTAATAGCCTCTGCTCTTTTGTCCGAAGAAATGTTTTTATTAGCTGCGATTCTTTGGGCCTCCTGCATTACAATTGGCGCCATCGGACTATTTGAAATGCCAATTGCTTCAAGCATACTTCTGGCGCTTCTTCTGATATTTACGTCAGGGTGATGAAGGCATACACTAATCAACAATTTCCTTTCTGATTGAAAGCCTTCGGGAAGTAACTTCCTGTTTTTAAGACCTCCTGCAATCCCTTCCAATAAAGGCGCTTTCCAACTTTTTACAGCATCAGTGGTTGGTTCCACAGCTCTCTTTAAAAATGAATGTATTGTTTTTGAATCCTTACTTGCTCCAATTATTGTACCCAGACGAGTTACCAGCGAAGCATAAGCCGGAATTGCAGGATTAAATTTTTTAAGCACACTTTCGAGCATATCAGAAGTTTGTGATGATGCGCTTAATGCGGCTATCTGTACCCATTTATCATTAATATCTTTAAACAAAAGTTCCTGCCTCGCCTTACCTGCTCCCGGAGTATTTACAGACCCCAGTGTACACAGCAACTGATACCTCACTTTTGCATTATTATCTTCCTTCAAAGCAATCAACTTAGGCGCCAGATCCGGCCACTCAGTCAGATGAAGTTCTGCCAACTTAATAGCATTTTCGCGAACTCCAGGTTCCGGATCATGTAATGCCTGCATAATCAATTCGGGTGTTAATTTATGCATGCCCTCTAATGTCCACAATGCATGCAAACGGCCTAATGGGGATTGTGTGTTTTGCGCCATCTTAACAAGAGCGGGAATTATCATGTCATGGTTCCTGTCTATAAGCAATCGTTGGGCATTACGCCTCCACCAGATATTGGGACTGGAAAGTTTTTCCACTAACTGTATATCAGTGGAATCGTTTAGGTTTAAATGAGAAGTCCAACTTGCGGCGGGGGCGTCTGTTGCGCTTATACGATAAATACGGCCTTTGTCACGGCCATTATAAAGTTTACCGGATTCGATGGCAGCTTTTGACATCCATTCCGGATGTTCAATAATTTCGCGATAATAATCCACTACATAAAGCGCCCCATCGGGACCTATATACATGTTTACAGGACGAAACCATGCATCTGTAGAAGCTAAGAATGCCTGATGCTCAAGCGAGCGGCTTGCAATGAAAGTAGCGCCATTGTCTTTAAGGTGATCGGCATGTATCAAATTGCTGACAGGCTCGCATACAAATGTTGTGTTTTGATTAAATTTATCAGGAAATGCGCCTCCCTGATAATCTGTAATACCGCAAGCGGAAGTAATAACACCTACATCAGTCAGAAGCTGATGTTCCGGGTTTTTAGTAATCGGATAGACTTCGCAGGCATCTCCGTGATCAGACAGGGATTCAGTGGCATCACCGACAATTTGGTCGGGATTGCGTTTGAGATAACGGCTGGCTATTACTTCCTGGTAAATATGATTTGCATTATATACAAGGAAATGATGTCCCCAATCATCAAAAGTTTGACCAAATTGAGTAGAACCTGAAGTTTCTTCCAACGCATGAACATCAGGCCGAAACCGTACAATATGCCCCTGGGCGTTTACAGGTAAGCGGGGACCTTTAGGATCGTCAGGATAAAAAATATCTTTGCCTGGATCTCCAAATTCTTTTTGATAGGTATCTGTTTCTTCTATGCCTTCATGAGCGAGATAAATCCAATTGTCTAACCCATATAATGGACGATTGACAAGATACTGTGGATTAGTCAAAGCAAATCCGGTAAGCATCACTTTTTTTATGTCAGCTTTTCCGTCACCGTTTGTATCTTCCATGTAATATACATTTGGCGGATCTGTTACGATAATACCTTTTTTCCAGCGCATCACACCTGTGGGAAGCACAAGGCTATCGGCAAAAACAGTCCGTGTATCCATCTTTCCGTCTCCGTTTGTATCTCTCAGCATTATTATTTTGCCTCTATGATTTAAGTCCAAAGGATAACCATGCATTTCCACTACATACATACGTCCTTCCTCATCAATAGTCATATCAACCGGGTCCGAAATCAGAGGATCGGCTGCAACTAATTCAATCTTAAATCCTGGTGGAAGTTTAAATGTAGAAAGTGCACTTTCAGCAGATTCACTAAAAGGAGATAAAGAATGAGGTTTGCAGCCCGCCATTAGTAAGACAAACAGCAAAGCGGGCAAACTAAAAAGCGAGATTAATTTATTTTTCATAACCAAACAATTTTAATAAGACACATCTCCAGGAAGTGACACCTTTTTAAAGTGTGTCATTTTTGAGATCTCTTTAAATAAATTCTTTAACCGCCTCTTTAAACAAATATTTCCGAATAGAAATACTGCTTATTTATTTGTTTACTAAGACCTGCCAGGTTTTAAAAACCTGGCAGGTCTTTAAGTTAAATATTACCTGAATAGAAATCCTCCTTATTTCCCTGCCTTTGCCGGTAGGCAGGTTCGTTTACTATAATTAGAATGTACCGTTCTCTTTTACAGGCGCACTGATAACTTTCAAATATCGGCCCATCCAATAAGGCAGCAACCAGATATCGCCCGCACTGTATTCAGACCGGCCTCCATTACCTCCGTCCAGGTCAAACCGGTTGGCGTTGTGGCGGCTGATTTTCAGTTCATCCGGTGGCAAAACTTCTGTGATGGTTTGGCGCCTGAAATTGGGCGCGATGAATTCAATATCTTTTCGCTGGCTGTTTTTTTCTGTCCATGTTATCAAATCAAGTGGATATCTCTGCAGATACCAGACAGCTTCGTTCAGATCAAAATTTTTTGTTCCGGTTAATGCAGTCATGATATCCCATAAACCTTCTTTTTCAGGGCGTTCAATTTGCCAGTGGTCAATAATGGCTTTTTTATAATCGGCTTTCAGCGTATCATTTAATGCATAACGATACAATCCCCAGTAACCGCAGAAATACATTTCATCATCAGAATGATTCCAGCCGTCTGACAATTCTTTGCTTAATTCATCCGCATTTGCAGGCGCGTATCCAATTTCTTTCATTGGCCGCATCAGGTTTTTTAAATATCCTTTTTCGTTCAAAAGATAGAAAGCAGCTTTCTTATATTTTTCCTTTTTGGTGAAATGATAAGCCGTCTGCAGCATCGAAATAATGTTGGATGAATTGATCTTACGATCACCTACATTTTCAGGACGGGCATTCACATAATCAGGATTCCATCTGCCCCATCTTGTTGGTTTCCCATCCCAGTCTATCATATAAAAATCATTCTTAACTATAGTTGACATCAGTGTATCTATCAACATAATTGCCTTATCACGTATGTCATTTACATGAACCAATTCTGCAATTACACCCAATGCAAAAATATGGCCGATAGCCTCATCGCTGCTGGTGGTTGATTTCCAGTCCCATTCCGGATCATCCGCCCTGCGCCATGCTTTATCATCGTATTTATAGCCACGTCTTTCGAACGACCTAGAGGGAAATCCAGGGACGGGATTAATTGTATATAACCGTTCAATCGCATCAAGAGATTCACGTACATTCTCCAATGCATAAGGTGATTTGGTTACCGCATAACGAAAAGTTTCACCGGCGAGATACATGGTAGTCCACAAACCATCATTATCAGAATCTTCCATACCTCCGGTAGTCACATCGCCATCTTTCATGTTTGAAACAGTTGCATTAAAACCAAGCCGTATATGGCGGTCGCGTACTTGCTTTTCAAAAAACATGGCTTTCTCATACAAAGACATTTCTTTAAAATGAATCTGACCTAATCCTTTGGTAGTAAGGATAAGTACTGAATTTTCGGGGCCTTTTGCAATGCTTATTACTGTATCAGAAGGAATCCATCGTTTGGATGCGAAATAATTGAATTTTCCATCTTTGCGAAGTTCCATTGCTCCCCAGGTTGACCCAAACCAGAGTGTGCCATCAATTTGACTAATGGTAGTTAAATCGGTCCAAGGCATTTTTTTATGAACAGCTCCGATTTGTTTTTTTGTTTTTGCATCTATTTCAAAATAGCCGTCTTTTGTTCCTACAATTAATTTTCCGTTGGCAGGTTTTATACAGGTTAAATCCTTTCCACTGAACACTTTTGTCAACTTCTTATTTGCAGGGGAAAAAGCCTGGATTGATTCGCTTCCCAGAACCCAAAAGAGATTATTTCCATTATCATACTTGATCTCTTTTACTTCTTCACCGGAAAGATTTCCTTCCCATAAATTCTTAGAATCTTTCAGCAAATTCAAATTTTTACCATCCGAAATCAGGAAAGTAAAATCTTTACCCCCCGCAAAAATTTTAGCTTCAGGCATAGTATGCCTCGAATATAACTTCCCTGCCCATGCATTGCTTAATACGGCCTTATTGTCAATATAAACCAACTGATCCTGGTAAGTTCCAATTCCGGCAATTTTCTTATCAGAAGTCTGTTTATCCTGTACGTCAGTGACGAGCGTTCCGGGAAAGAGAAATTGACCTGCACGGGGGCGGAGCAATCCTTTTGACGAGAATATCTGAATATAACCATTTCGATCAGAAACAACTTTCAGCAATTGTGCATCATTATCTTCATTGATAAATCTGATGCTATAATCCTGGGTATATAGATTGTCTTTGTGTTGTGGAATTTGGCTTTTTGATATAAACGAAACCGCCATTAAAGCGATGACAAGAAATGTAATTTTTTGTTTTTTTCGATACATTGTTACTGATTTAATTAAAGTGTTTTTTTAATATTGTCCGACTAAACCGTCGAGAGTCTTGCTGACATTGGCCTCACCCCAACCTCCGCCCGGCTGCGCCATTCGGACGGGCCTCTCCGAAGGAGAGGGACGCGCTCTGCCACGAACCTTTAATTCTTTACTTCTAATTTATTCATCGCTTTTTGCCTTTTGTATTTTGTCTTTTTGCTTTCAGCCTTTTGCCTTCAGCTTTTCGCCTAATTAATTATTTTAAGATAGCGCCCCATCCAATATGGTAATAACCAAAACACTGGTTCGCGTTCTACATGCGGATTCCCGCTTTCAGCAAGCCAGGGGTTTTTATCCCACCTCACCGTTGACCGAATACTTGCAGGAGGTAATTGATCCACTTGAATATCTTCCATCGTCGGTTCCCTGACTAATTTTACATCCTCGCGCGCACGATGATCAATATGCCAGTCAATTAA
>DASSHD010000433.1:0-6513 GCA_035693085.1 Hanamia sp.
TATACAATGGTGATATGAGCAAGGACGGTTATTTCCAGATTTCTGTTGACAACCGCGGAACTCCATCTCTTCGCGGTGCGGCGTGGCGTAGATATATCTATGGAAAAATTGGTAGATTGAACATTCATGACCAGGCGATGGCTGCAAAAAAAATATTGGATAAACCCTATTTTGACAAGGACCGTGTAGCAGTGTGGGGATGGAGCGGGGGCGGTTCCTCCACACTCAATTTAATGTTTCAATATCCGGAGATATATAAGACAGGAATTTCTATAGCAGCACTTACCAATCTTTTATTTTATGATAATATTTATGAAGAAAGATATATGGGTTTGCCGAAGGATAATATGAAAAATTATGTTTTAGGGTCTCCTGTTCATTATGCCAAAAATCTTCAGGGGAATTTATTGTTTATCCATGGTACCGGTGATGATAATGTGCAGTATGATAATGCTGAAGCATTGTTGAATGTATTGATAAAATACAATAAAACATTTCAGTTCATGCCTTTCCCCAACCGTACCCATGCCTTATCGGAAGGAGAAGGAACGAAAGAATTTTTATCAACTTTATTTACACGTTATTTAAAAGAGTATTGCCCTCCCGGAGCCAGAGATCAATAAAAATTATAAAAAAAGCTGCATTTTCTGAATGCAGCTTTTTTATTAAAACAATGATTTTTAAATCAACTTTTTGGTTTCAGGTCAGTAAACAAACTAATAATAAGGATTTTCAATTAGCCAGAGTTTATTGATACATTCCTTTTAGAGTTTCTTTCAGTTCTTTCACTGCATCAGAAGTATCTTCGTTTGTATCAGAAAATATGGTTTTGGCATCATCATCATTTCCGTAATAAGCTTCATTGGCTTTTGAATCCACGGCAATTTGAGATCCACCAAGGCTAATACCCGCGAACAAGCCCTTACTTTTTGAATAAGAATATACTTCGGCTTCAAATTTAGTATCGGTGCTTGCCGTGGAGCTTCGGCCTATCGGGCCGACTGTAGCAGATATATCACCACCCAAAGTAAAACTTCCTTTACCAATATCCTGCAATGTTTCTCTATGTTTAAATATCAAAACCAAATCAACAGCTTGAACACCTATCTGAAAACCAACGCTGCCACCTGTGATAGTTACAAAAACTGGGTTGCTCCAGGTACCGTCTTCCAATTTTACCATGGCAATTCCTTTGCCCCTTTTGCCCGCCAGTACAAAACCAGCATTTATTAATTTGGGAACCACAATTATTCCCTGGGTTATTTTCAATAATTCCTGGGGAATATCATCTTTCATTTCGCTGAAATCTTTCAACACTTGAGTACTTGCTTCAATTTTTTCTTCCTGCTTATTATTTGCATTCTGGTCATCTGTATCCTGGCCTGAAGCAGTTGTAAAAAGCAGGCACATAAAAATAATAGATAAAAAATAAGGCGTTGTTTTTAAAATTTTCATAAATGGTTTTTAAAATTTATTTAGATAATTCTGGATTTCACAACATTAATGCCCTTTATGAATTAAAGATTAATTTACCGGTTTTTTTATATTTTTTTTATGAGATCAATTGACCAATACGAAGTTGTGATTTTTTAAAAAAGAAATCATTCTCAACAGCTTTTATAGAGCAGATCGTTAACATCTAGTACAAAAAAACCGCCCCAAAAATGAGACGGCTTTTTAAAGCAATTTTATAGTAAGAAATTTATTTTAGTGTCCGATAATTATTTTTCAGATGAAGCGACATTTGAATCATCTGAAGCTTTATCTTTTTCTTCAGCAACAGGAGCCGTTTCTGCAACAGCGGGAGTTTCTTTAGCAACTGCTTTTGGCGCTTCTTTTTTTACAAATGCCGGACGGCTTGCAGCTCTTGCTTTTTTATGAGTTTCCTGACGTTTGGTAAATTCAGCATCGTGTTCGCTACTCCATTTTGTGAATTTTTCCATAGCGGCAGCTTCATCAAATAACCCAAGTGTAACACCACGAAGTAGGTGCTTCAGATAAAGTACCCCCTTAAAACTTAATATCCGTCTTACTGTATCTGTAGGTTGTGCACCTTTATGTAACCATTCGAGTGCTTTTTGACGATCAACCTGAATAGTTGCCGGTACGGTTAACGGGTTATAAGAACCTAGTTTTTGAATAAATTTGCCATCACGTGGACTACGGGAATCTGCGACTACAATAAAGTAGAATGGCCTTTTCTTGGAGCCATGTCTTTGCAATCTCATTTTTACAGCCATAAAAAATAGAAATTTTTTTGGGTTTTAATAAATTTGGTTTCTAAAAGGATTGCAAATATAAGAAGGTAGCATTAAAAATACAAATCATTAACATAACTTTTTTCAAGTGAAATTCAGTTTTGTTGCTGAAAATCAGTAGTATGGAAATATTTTTTGAATTTATCTCTTTCCTAACCCTGCAAATTTACCCATAGGCATTTTATTCATTGTCTTCATCATTGCCTTCATTTGCTCAAATTGTTTTATAAATTGATTAACTTCTGCTATATCTTTTCCACTTCCTTTGGCAATCCTTTGTTTGCGGCTGGGATTAATCAAATCAGGATTACGGCGCTCAACCAAAGTCATTGAATTGATCATGGCTTCAATTCCTTTAAAAGCATCATCATTAATATCAATGTCCTTTATTTGCTTGCCCACTCCGGGAATCATTCCCATAAGGTCTTTCAGGTTGCCCATCTTTTTTATCTGCTGAAGCTGCGTTTTAAAATCTTCAAAATCAAACTGATTTTTCCTGATTTTCTTTTCCAGTTTTGCCGCCTGGACTTCGTCAAATTGCTCCTGTGCTTTTTCTACCAGGCTTACAATATCTCCCATGCCCAAAATCCTCTGTGCCATACGCTCAGGATAAAAAACATCCAGCGTTTCCATTTTTTCGCCGCTACTGACAAATTTTATCGGTTTATTTACGGTGTATTTAATAGAGATAGCAGCGCCACCGCGTGTGTCACCATCTAATTTGGTAAGAACCACACCAGTATAATTTAAGCGCTGATTGAAAGCAGCAGCAGTATTTACTGCGTCCTGGCCGGTCATACTATCGACAACAAATAGGATTTCTTTTGGGCTTAAAGCATTTTTAATATTAGCTACTTCGGTCATCATTACTTCGTCTATGGCTAACCGTCCTGCTGTATCTATTATGACTACATTTTTATTTTTTGATTTCGCTTCTTTGATCGCATTTTGTGCAATCTCAACTACATTTTTATTTTCGGGTTCGCTATAGACTTCTACATTTATCTGGGCGCCCAAAATATTTAATTGCTCAATAGCCGCCGGTCTGTAAACATCTCCCGCCACTAATAAAGGCGACTTTCCCTTTTTGGTTTTAAGATAATTAGCAAGTTTACCGCTAAAAGTGGTTTTACCACTTCCCTGTAAGCCGGCGATTAAAATAACTGCCGGATTACCACTAAGATCTAGATCAGTTTCCACGCCACCCATTAAATCAGTTAGTTCATCCTTTACGATCTTAACCATTAATTGTCCCGGACTTACGGCGTTGATAACCTTTTCACCGGTAGCTTTTTCTTTAATAGTATCCGTAAATTCTTTAGCGATCTTATAGTTTACATCAGCATCAACCAATGCACGACGAATATCTTTTACAGTAGAAGCAATATTCAATTCTGTAATTCTTCCTTGTCCTTTGAGATTTTTAAACGCGGTGTCTAACCGGTCACTTAATGATTCAAACATATTGTTGAGTAATTATTTTATAAAATTGATAAAAAAAGTGAACATAAAATATTCACTTGACTCGTGCAAATTTATGAAAAATTGAAGCCAATTTTTATAGAAAAAACTGAAACATTTTGGTAGGCTAAAACTAACCTTAATTAAAGAGAAGTCTTTGTCTTTCCATCCGAATTTTAATGATAAATATTCTAATAATCCTCTAAAAAAGGTTAAGTTTGTTTTGACAAAATAAAAATTATGAATTATACGGAATTCATTGAATCAAATCCGGATATTATGCTTGGAAAGCCTGTGATTAGAGGTACTCGCATTACCGTAGAACTTATTATTCAGAAATTATCTGACGGCGCTTCCCATCAGCAATTACTAGAGGCTTATCCCACTCTGACTGCAAACGATATTCTGGCAGCATTAGCCTACGCATCCGAAGTTATTTCCAATGAAACAATCATTGCACTTTCATGATATTGGCCGATGAAAATATTCACTATTTTATAATTAAGAAATTGCGCGAAGCTGGCTTTAAAGTAATCTCTGTTAGTGAAATTTCAAAGGGCATAAAAGACGAGAAAGTAATAACATGGGCAATTCAAAACAATTACTTATTGTTGACAGAGGATAAAGATTTTGGAGAATGGGTTTTTGCTCATCATTTAAAAAATTTAAGTGTTTTATTTCTAAGATATCATTTTCAGGAATATCAAAGAATAGCAGACACACTTGTTCATTTCTTTCAAATACAAGATATAATACGCCCAGCTTTTATAACCATAACAACCAAAAAATCCGAATAAGACAATTGTAATCTCTTACCATTTAACTCTTTTCATAATAATTAATCTTATCACTAAAATATTTTTCCTGTTTTATCAACTTAAAACTTTTCATTTCAGGTGCAGCAATTCCATTTTCAATAATCATTTCCTCATTAGTAATAACTCCTGCTTCATCCCACAGACCAGCATCAATAAAAAATTGTAGCGTTTTTCTACCACCTTCTACCATAACACTTTGAATATTTAATTCGAAAAGTGAATGCAGTAAATCTTGTAAAAAATTTTTATTTTCGAGTTTAATATATTGAATGTTTTCTTCAACGGAATTTTTTGCACAATTAAAAATAATAGTTCTGGCCTCGTTGTTAAATATTTTTAAACCAGAAGATAATTTCAACTCTCTGTCAATTACAATTCTAACTGGATTTTTTCCTTTCCACAATCTTGTAGTTAATGACGGATTATCTATTAATGTTGTATTGGTTCCCACCAGAAGAGCAGCTTCTTCGCTACGCCATTTGTGTACAAGACGATTGCTGTAATCGTTGCTGATTAAGATTCTTTGGCCAATATTTGAACCGATTTTTCCATTAGCACTTTGCGCCCATTTTAAAATAATATAGGGTCGTTTGTTTTGATGAAAAGTAAAAAAGCGTTTATTCAAATGACGGCATTCATTTTCCATAACTCCTGTAATTACTTCCAGGCCTGCATTCTGCAATTTCTGAATACCTGTTCCATCTACTTTCTTGTAAATATCTTTAATCCCAATAACGGCTTTTTGAATTTTATTTTTTATAATTAAGTCTGCGCACGGCGGCGTTTTACCATAATGAGAACAAGGTTCAAGAGAAACGTAAATCGTGCTTTTTCCTATTAATGATTTATACTTTTCATCAACACTATTGATACAATTTACTTCCGCATGTGCTTCTCCATAATTTTGATGGTACCCCTCACCTATAATTTTATTTTCATAAACCAGCACTGCACCCACCATTGGATTAGGGGCTACATAGCCAGCCCCCAATTTTGCCAATTGAATACATCGGTTCATATATTGTTCGTCAATACCCAAATTATTGTGCTTTAAAAAATTAATTGCTTCACAAAATAATTAAGTTTGTGTTAATGACAACGACTGAAGCATATATTGATTTTATAAAAAAATTAAAAACTATCTACGATGAGCGTGAAGCGGATAATATTGCGGATTGGGTTTTTGAAAACGTTACCGATTTAAAAAAATGGGAAAGAAGAATAGATGGAAATAGAGAGTTAGCCGAAATTCATTCAAATAAAATACGAGAATATTTAAGAGAATTGTTGCAAAACAAACCTGTACAGTACGTTTTGAATGAATGTTGGTTTTACAAAAGGAAATTCTTTGTAAATGAAAATGTGCTTATTCCACGCCCTGAAACGGAGGAACTGGTGGAATGGATTATAAAAGATATTCAGGAAATAAATGCAGGAAACAGTAAACCAACCTATCTGTCTGATAGGCAGGCAAATATCATTGATATTGGCACAGGAAGCGGGTGTGTTTCAATATCATTAAAGAAAGAATTATCGAAACAAAATGTTGCTGCAATTGACATTAGTGAAAAAGCCTTGTCCGTTGCAAAAAAAAATGCGGAAGATTTGAACGCGGAAATTGAATTCCTGAAAATAGATTTTTTAAATAAAAAAGAATGGAATCGCCTCGGGCAATATGATATTATCGTAAGCAATCCACCATATATTCCAATTAAAGAAAAAGAAATCCTGAAAAAAAATGTTATTGATTTTGAGCCGGGTATCGCATTATTTGTTGGGAATAATGATCCCTATATCTTTTATGAAAAAATAGCAGAATTTTCTGAAACACATTTAAAAAAAAATGGGAGAATTTATGTAGAAGTACATGAGGAATATGCCAATAATGTAGAAGTGGTTTTTGAAAAAGCCGGATTGGTTACAATCTTGAAAAAAGATATTTATGGAAAAGAAAGAATGGTGAAGGCTATAAAATC
>DASSHD010000434.1:0-4535 GCA_035693085.1 Hanamia sp.
TAACCAATTAATCGAAAGTGCGTTAGCTGATAATCAGAAAGTTTATATTGTTGATTATAAGAAAAAAGAGATTGAGGAAAACATATCAAAATTTGTAGGTTATAATCTTGATTCTTATAATGTGTTTGAAAGATCTTCACTAAATAGCTTTTGGGCCAAGAATTTAGCAAAATCTGAACTTTATATCAACGGCTTTAAAAATTTTTTGATGGAGTCTGAATGGCTGAGGATACAAATAAGATAAAATTAATCTTCCCAGTATTGTATACCCTTTTTATCAATATATCCTTTAGACTTTCCATTTAATGCAACCTTAGAAAATCCATTTTTAAATTCCTCAACAGTATCATATATGCAATCAATTACTTCTTCTCCAGTTTTATCAATAAATCCATATTTGTTATTAGATTCAACGCTTGCTAAACCCTCTGAGAAGTTTTCCGCATAATCATATTTAAAAGGGAACATTATGTTTCCTTTTTTATTTATAAAACTATACCTTCTTTCATGAAAATTTGACGAGTTAATGCAGAGCATACCTTCTAAAAAATCAGAGCTTAATGCTCTTCCAAAATTTTCATTGATATATTGAATAATAGACCCTGACTTACCTATAAACGCATATTTGTTATTGTGTTTAACTATTGCTAAACCTTCTGAAAAACTAGTAGCTTCATCATAGGAATTTGGAAAAGATTGTTCGCCAAATTTATTGAGAAAAAACTCTTTATTTCCTAAACGCACTTTCGTCAAGCCATCAGAAAAATCTTCTGCACTATCATATTTGAAAGCAATTACTTCTTCTCCGGTTTTATCAATAAATCCATATTTGTCATTGTACTTAACTCGTGCTAAACCCTCCGAAAAATTATGCACCAATCCATATTTACATGGTATTGCCACCTTCCCAGTTTTATCTATAAAACCCTGTTCATTTATTTTAGAAAAATAGATTTTTGCCATTCCTTCTTTGAAATTCCCTACATAACCTAAAGAAAATTCAATTGGAATAACTTCTTCACCTTTTTTATTAATAAAACCCCGATTATATTCTGATTCATAAACTTTTGCTAGGCCTTCGGAAAAAGGGTATGTATATTTGTAAATACAATCAATCACAACCTTTTTATCTGCCGTACAAAAGCCCCATTTATCTCCTTTCCGATAAGGAATTAAAAGAGGTTCCGCTAATGCCAATAACTTTTTGGTAACTCCAATTTGGTTATCAATCCTTTTAATTAAACCACCTTCATATTTTACAATTTTATTCTCGTCCATCTTCCAATTCTTTTGCCTGATTCTCTAATTTTTGTTTTGTCTCTTTAAAATATTCATCCCAATCTTTAATGCTGCTAATAGTTTTATATGCATCACTCTCTTTAATCATTTGCATTTCCTGTTGCAATTCTGTAATGCGGATTTTTAATTTTTCAATTTCCGCTTTCATCAATTGCTTCTCAGTGATGGTGTCAGATTTGCTCACAAAAAAGTTTCCCTTTTTTAGGTTCTCTAAAATCTCAGTAACTTTTTTTAAATCGTTTTGCTCATAAGCTTTATTTAATTCAGTAAATAATTTATCAGCCAATTCTTTCTGATCTTCATTCACCACATCCGGGTGGCATAGTTTACTGGCATTTCTGTATTTTTTCTTTATTTCAATTAGTTCTTCTTCCGTGAGGTTCGCAACTTTTTCATGTTTGCTTACTTCAAATTCCTGGCTATAATTTTTATAATCTTCTTCTGCTTCTGCTTCTTTGGGTGTGCCTTTGGCTTTGGTTTTCCTGTATTTTAAAATCTTTAAGATCAATTCTCCCAATTCCTTATTATGCCTTACTCCAAATTCATGAATCAATTTTTCCAGGTCTGCCTTTTCATTGGAGAGCCTGTTCAGTTTCGCTTCTAAAGATTTCGCTTCTAATTTTAATCCTTCAATTTCAGGATCAATAAAAACCGAAATGTTGTTATGCCGGTTTATAAATGTTTCAATAGCAATTGCTGCGTTGCTGTAGGATTTTTCTTTTAGAGAATCAATAATACTTTCTAATTCAGGCGATCCTGAAAGTTGTTCTAATTTTAAAACATGTATCTCTATTTCATCTTCTTCCTCTAATGAGATCAGGCTTTTAATTAACTCCAAGCGTTTAATAATTTTGGACAGGTTAGCATTTTGAACATCCGGCATGAGTAATTCATTTTTGTAAATTTAATATAAAGCATATTAGATACCATGAATTAAAAAAAGCTAAAGAATGATTTATTTAATAGTGAAAGCTATGACTATAAAAATTTTCAATACTTCAAATATGCTGGAGTGATCAAGTCCCCATTGAAATATAAAAAATTCGATTAGCTCTTTCTATTTATTTTAATTGCTCTCTTGTAATGTAATATATTTCATTTTCCCTATGTAGGTTTAACTTCCTATCTTCTAAAGTGATCTCGTCCGCTTTATATTTTGGCCACCATTCATCAATTCGTTTTTTGTCTTTAGTTTTAGGAATTATCCCTTTTGCTTTTTTAATGAAATCGGGATTGATTTGTCTTAAATTTATTCCATAGGTAGTTTCTTCAAAATAAACTTTTGTACCCGGTTTGAGTTGATACTTATCCCGTAAGAGTTTTGGGATTGCTATTTGCCCTTTTGCGGTAATGATGCTTGATTCCATGATTGAAATTTATTCCTACAAATGTATAATGTAAGATGAATAAAAAGCGAGAATGATTTGTGGTGCTTTAACTTACAACACCACGTTCTGTATCAAATCACTTTTACCCGGATAGTCAGTATTAAAATGCAATCCCCTGCTTTCGGCCCTGAATTGCGCACTTTTTACAATTAAATAACCAACTGTAATTAAATTTCTTAGTTCACAAAGCTGCGGCGAGACTGATGCTGTTTTATAAAATTCTTCTGTTTCCAAATGGAGTAGGTCGAGCCTTTTCATCGCTCTTTCAAGCCTTACATTGGTTCTCACGATTCCAACATAATCAGTCATGAGCAATTGTAATTCTTTCAGGCTTTGGGTGATTAAAATCATTTCTTTGGGCGCGTTAGTTCCTTTAGCATTCCAATCAGGAATATCTTCGTTAAATTCAACTGAATTAATTTTCTTTACGGCATCAAGATAGCATCGGTGAGCAAACACCATTGCTTCCAAAAGTGAATTACTGGCGAGCCTGTTGGCTCCATGTAACCCCGTGCTGGCGCATTCGCCACAGGCGTATAAATTTTTTATAGAACTTCTTCCCCATTCATCAGCTTTTATTCCGCCACAGCTGTAATGAGCCGCAGGTGCAACAGGAATATATTTTTGGGCAACATCAATTCCAATTGATTTACATTTTTCATAAATATTGGGAAAATGATGTAGGAATTTTTCCATATCCATTTTAGTACAATCCAAAAAAACATGCTCTGTACCATTAATTTTCATTTCACTATCTATAGCGCGTGCTACAATATCCCGTGGCGCCAGGTCTTTTCTTTCATCATATTTTTCCATGAAAGCATCACCTTTTACATTTCTTAAAATTCCGCCATCACCACGCACAGCTTCAGTAATTAAAAAAGCCTGGCCGCTCTTCCCTGCTTCATATAAAGCCGTTGGATGAAATTGGATAAATTCCATATTTTCAATCCTTCCTTTTGCCCTGTAAGTCATGGCTACACCATCTCCTGTTGCGATAGAAGGATTGGTTGTAGTGCGATAAACCTGCCCGTTTCCCCCAGTGGCAAGCAAAGTAATTTTGGAAATAATTTTTTCAATTTTATTATTTTGTAGATTCAAAACATATACACCAAAGCATTCAATATCGGGTGTTGACTTTGTAACCAAATAACCCAAATGATGCTGCGTAATAATATCCACTACAAAACAATGGTTGATTAAATGAATGTTGGACTTTTTTGAAATAGCAGCCAATAAAGTGTCTTCAATTTCTTTTCCTGTAACATCTTTGTGATGAAGGATACGAAACTCGCTGTGACCGCCTTCTTTTCCCAATGCGTATTCTCCTGAATGTTCTTTATCAAAGTGAGCGCCCCAACTGATGATTTCTTTTATTCTATCCACCCCTTCTCTCACTACGATTTCCACTACTTTCGGATTGCATAATCCATCTCCGGCAATCAAGGTATCTTCGATATGTTTTTCAAAGCTGTCGGTTTCAAAATTGGTGACGCCTGCCACGCCGCCCTGGGCGTACTTTGTATTGGTTTCTTCACTGGTGGTTTTGGTAAGAACCGTGACAATTTTATCAGGGCAATCCTGGGCAACTTTAAGCGCATAAGTTAGCCCCGCAATGCCACTGCCGATTACTAAAAAATCTGTTTTCAAAATGTAGAATTTTTTTTCTGAGGTTGCAAATTACTCTCTCTTTATAAATAAAAATAAAAACCTCCCAAATTTTGAAATGTCAGGAGGTTTTGGGAGCTGGTTTTAATTCTACTTTGACAAACTTAAAAATAAGTTCTTTGAATATTTGTTGATTGTTTTTTTTGAATTTAAATTTGGCACTGGCAGCAAACTAAAATT
>DASSHD010000435.1:0-7226 GCA_035693085.1 Hanamia sp.
ATAATTCTTGCCGTGGGAGGAAGCGCTACAGTTGATGGTGGCACCGGTATGCTTAAAGCATTAGGCGTTCGTTTCTTAAATGGGGCAGAAAATGAAATTACAGAATTGCCTGCTGGTTTGATTGAATTAAAATCAATAGATATTACTAAATTGAATCCTCGTCTGAAAGAGTGCGAAATAATTATATTATGCGATGTTTCAAATACCCTTTTAGGAAATAATGGAGCAGCTTTTATTTTCGGGCCACAAAAAGGAGCCGGTAAAAAAGATGTAGCACTTTTAGAAAAATACATGCAACGATTTAATCAGGTAACTAAAAAATCTGTGGGAATCAATATGAGTTCCATAATTTTTGGAGGTGCAGCAGGAGGTATAGCAGCAGGACTGGCAGCATTTGCAAATGCAAAATTGGTAAGTGGAATTGAATATTACCTTGATGCGGTTCATTTTGATAATGCACTTGACCTGGCAGATATGGTTATTACCGCAGAAGGAAGTCTTGATGAACAAACATTAGAGGGCAAAGGGCCTTTTGGCGTTGCAGCAAGAGCGAAGAAGAAAAATGTTCCGGTCATTGCATTGGCGGGGCAGATACCTTTAAAAATTGGAAAAAAAATGCATGATTATTTTGAAGGTATTTTTTCTATTAACCATACTCCTTCATCCGTAGAGGATGCTATTAAAAATACGTCTGCAAATCTCACGCGTACCTCCTGCGAACTGTGTAATTTGCTGGCACTATATCAGAAATAGTATAAATTAAAGCCATCTTCGGCCTGAATTATTCTGTTTGGTATCTTTACCGGGACAATAAGTCGTTAATGTAAAATCTTAATTATAATGAAAATAGTTGTATTGGATGCTTATGCCATGAATCCGGGCGATATGAGTTGGGAAGCCTTGCAGATGCTTGGAGAAACAGTAATTTATGAAAGATCCGCAGCATCGGAAGTTGGTGAAAGAATTGCTGATGCGGATATTGTACTCACCAATAAAGCTCCTTTATCAGAAGAGGATATTAAGATATCTGCTCATTTAAAATATGTAGGCGTAATGGCTACGGGATATAATGTAGTAGATATAACGGCAACACACAAGCGCAATATTATAGTTACCAACGTGCCCTCATATAGTACTTTATCTGTGGCCCAATTAACTTTTGCTATGATCCTGGAATTATGTGGCCATATTTCGGAGTACTCTGAAAGTGTAAAAAATGGCGAATGGATCAGGAGTAAAGATTTTAGTTATCAACTGAAACCGATTATGGAGCTGAATCATAAAACTCTTGCTATTATTGGATTTGGTCAAATAGGTCAGGCAGTTGCCAAAATTGCTCTTTCGTTCGATATGAAGGTAGTTGCTTCACACAAGCATCCTGAACGGGATAAAATGGATGGGGTAATCTTTGTGAAAGAAGAAACCTGTTTTAAAGATTCCGATATCCTAAGCCTGCATTGTCCTTTAAATGATCAAAATGAAAAATTCGTAAACAAACGGCTGCTCGAAATGATGAAACCTACGGCCTACCTTGTTAATACAAGCAGAGGTGGTCTTATCAATGAATTTGATCTTGCGAATGCCCTCAATTCCGGAAGAATTGCCGGAGCCGGCCTGGATGTATTATCCAAAGAACCACCGACATCTGAAAACCCATTATTGAAAGCAAAAAATTGTCTTATTACGCCTCATATTGCGTGGGCTACTTTTGAAGCACGCTCTCGGCTTATGAACACAGTGGTAAATAATATCCGCGCTTTTATGAATGGCAATCCCGTGAATGTGGTGAGCTAAATAATTCAGAAATTTTATATCACACTATTAACTTTTTGTACGTTGCTTTATCTATTAAAGAATAAAAATCTTTAGAATTTGCCTGCCTTTGTCGGCAGACAGGTTGCTCTACTGTAATTCTTTGATCAGAGTGAAGAATGTTAGAATTACTAATTATTTTTGGCTAATAAATATTCTTTCAATTTTTTAAAGTCAGCATTCATCATTGTACTTTTCTTTTCTTTATTTAAAATAGACTTTACTTTTTCCGGTATAGAAACTTTTTGTTGAATAACCGGCTCTACCACATCATAAAATTTTACAGGATGTGCGGTTTCCAATATATATCCTTTTTGCTCAGGATGTTTTTTCTGATAATCTTGTAAGGCATTATAGGCCACAGCTCCATGCGGGTCTAATAAATAATTTTCTTTTTCATAGACTTCTTTAATTGTATCCTTTGTATGCTCATCTGAAATGCTGTAACTGCTTAAAGTATTTTTTAAATCAGTGAATTGATGATGGAACAATTCAAGTATTCTTACAAAATTACTTGGGTCTCCCACATCCATTGCGTTTGAGATAGTAGCAATGGCCTTTTGGGGTTGATAATTTTGTGTCTCCAGAAATTTTGGAACTACTTTATTCGCATTACATGCAGCAATAAAATGCTGTACCGGTAAACCTGAAATATGAGCGAGAAGGCCTGCACAGATATTTCCAAAATTTCCACTCGGAACACTGATCACCGGTGGATTTTTTTTATCAGGCCATTGTTTCCACGCAAAAAAATAATAAAATTGTTGTGGCAGCCATCTTGCTACATTGATTGAGTTTGCAGAAGTTAAAAATAATTTTCTATTCAGTTCTTCATTTGAAAATGCCTGCTTAACCATTTTCTGGCAATCATCAAAAGTTCCATTTATTTCAATTGCATGAATATTATTCCCAAGGGTCACCAGTTGCTTTTCCTGTACGCTACTCACTTTACCTGAAGGATATAAAATCACCACTTCTACCCCATCCACATTATAAAACCCATTGGCTACGGCACCGCCTGTATCGCCTGAAGTAGCTACCAATACGGTAATTTTTTGATCATTATCTTTTACAAAGTATCCAAGACAACGGCTCATAAACCTCGCCCCTACGTCTTTAAAAGCCAACGTAGGCCCGTGAAATAATTCTAATGAAGAAATAGATTCATTAATCTTTATCAAGGGAATTTCAAAATTGATGGTTTCCCCAACAATCCTCCTTAATTCATTTTCCGGAATAGCGCCCCCGATGTATGGTTGAATAATTTTTAATGCGATTTCTTCATCAGCATAATTATTGATCTCATCAAAAAAAATACTTTCAAATTTTGGAATGCTTTCAGGAAAATACAAACCTTTATCCGGCGCTAATCCACGAATGGTTGCCTCTTTAAAATCAACGCGGGGAGCTATTTTATTTAAACTATAATATTTCATACTTTTTTCTGCTACTAATTTCACTAATTAGCACGAATTTCTTATTAGACAAATAACTTATTGTTTATTGTGTTACTATTTTCACACCTTCAGAGTTGATTCCAGTAACATAAGTTTTATAATCAACTTCAATTTTTTTATAAATCTCTTTCATAATAATTTCTACTTTCTTTGCAGTTGATTCATCTTTACTCAACATAAAAATAGAAGGCCCTGATCCTGAAATACCTCCTCCCAATGCGCCCGCTTCTTTACATTTTAATTTTACTTCATCAAATCCGGGAATAAGAATACTCCGTACCGGTTCAACAATCACATCTTCAAGAGACCGTCCGATCAATCCGGCATCATTTTTCATGAATCCCATGATCAATCCGCCAATATTTCCCCATTGCTTTATCGCATCTTTTAATTGCACTTCTTTTCTCAAAATCTGCCGCGAATCGGAGGTGCGAACTTCTATCTGGGGGTGAACGATTGTAACAAATAAATCAGGAACATTCAAAGGGATAATATCTAAAGGAAAAATAGAACGGATCAAAGTCACACCGCCGTATATACAAGGCGTTACATTATCCGCATGCTTTACGCCTCCGGCAAGCTTTTCTCCATTCATGGCAAATCGTACCAAATCTTCTTTAGGAAAAATATTTCCTAATAAGTAATTAGCTGCAACTACAGCACCGGCAGAGCTGGCTGCGCTGGAACCGAGACCGCTACCAGGTTTTATGTTTTTATGAACGGTCAAATTAAAGCCAATTGATTTTTTTAATCTGATAGTAACCGGATCATCAAGCAAACTTTGCAGGGCTACCCCTGCAACATTTTTTTCAGCATCTTCAGGCAAATCATATTTATCTGTATGCCGAATACTTATTCCAGGTTCTTTACGCAGTGACAATGTCATTTCATCAAAAGGGCTTTTTAAAGCCATTCCCAAAATATCAAATCCGCAAACAAGATTAGCAATGGTTGCAGGTGCTATAACTTTTACTTCTTTCATTTATTCCTTTTTAGATTCTGGCGGCACGGACTATATCAGCGAATACTCCTGATGCAGTAACTTCAGCACCAGCGCCTGCTCCTTTTACTACAAGCGGTTGATCAGGATAGCGGTTTGTGTAAAATAAAACCACATTATCTTTCCCATAAAGATGGTAAAAATCATGGCTGGGATCTATTTTTTGCAAACCAACATTCGCTTTGCCATTTTCATAAGTAGCTACAAATTTTAATTTCTTCCCAACTTTATCGGCCTGTTCAAAAATATTTTTAAAATGATCCTCTTTCTGTTCCATACAATTATAAAAATTATCAATAGAACCCTTCATACATTCAGGAGGCATAAACGAGTTATTTGTAATATCTTCCATTTCAATTTTTTCTCCGGCTTCACGGGCCAGTATCATTATTTTTCTCATCACATCAATACCACTAAGATCAAGCCGCGGATCGGGTTCTGTATAACCTTCATCCTGCGCCTGTTTTACCACCTTGGCAAAACTTTCTTTTCCACTATAATTATTAAAAACAAAATTAAGCGTACCACTTAATACCGCCTCTATTTTATTTATAGTATCACCGCTCAGCAATAAATCGTTCAATGTGCCGATAACAGGTAAACCTGCGCCAACATTAGTTTCAAATAGAAACTGCGCATTAAACTCGCGTGCAAGATTTTTTAGTTTCTCATAATAATGGAAAGATGAAGAAGCGGCTATTTTATTGCAGGCCACAACAGAAATACTTTTATGAAGAATTCCTGAATACTGTTCTGCAACTTTTTCATTTGCTGTTACATCCACGAAAACTGAATTACGCAAATTTTTTGATTGGATAGCATTTATAAATTCAGGTAAATTCATTTCATTGCCATCCTGAAGAATTTCTTTCCATTTTTTTAAATCAATCCCCTTATCGTTAAAACACATTTTTTTACTATTGGCAATACCTACAACCCTGATAGATAAACGAAGATTTTTTTGCAAATATTGATTCTGCTGCAGCAATTGAGCCAGCAGGCGCGAACCAACGTTTCCTACCCCGGCCACAAATAGATTCACCTGCTTATAGGTAGTTTCAAAAAATTCTTCATGTAATACATTTACTGCTTTTTTTACATCTTTGGCTGTTATCACTGCAGAAATATTCCTTTCCGAAGAACCCTGGGAGATCGCTCTTACATTCACACCATTTTTCCCCAATGCACTAAACATTTTTCCGCTAACCCCGGGATGGCTTTTCATTTTATCTCCGACTATGGCAATAATAGCAAGATCTTTTTCCACTATCAAAGGCTCTACTTTCATTCTTTCTATTTCAATAGCGAAAGCCTCATCCACAGCCCTTTTTGCCTCTTCGGCATAAGCTTCTTCAACACCAACGCAAATAGAATGTTCAGAAGAACTCTGAGTAATAAGAATTACATTTATTTGTTCGTTTGCTAAGGTCTCAAACAATCTTTTTGAAAAACCGGGAATACCTGCCATGCCACTTCCTTCCAGGCTCAGTAGCGCTATTTTATTAATGCTTGATATACCTCTTACGTGACTATTATTTTTTTCGGAAGTATTTTCAATGAGAGTACCATGTTGATCAGGTTCAAAAGTGCTCTTCACCCAAACGGGAATATTTTTTCTCATTACAGGTTGAATGGTTGGCGGATAAATTACTTTGGCACCAAAGTGTGAAAGTTCCATTGCTTCCCGATACAAAATGTGGGGGATAATTTTTGCATTGCTTACCAGGCGTGGGTCAGCAGTCATCATTCCGCTTACGTCCGTCCATATTTCAAGCGCACTTGCGTCCATCGCTGCCGCAATGATAGAAGCAGTGTAATCAGAGCCACCTCTACCTAAAGTAGTAGTAACACCAGTTTTATCGGAAGCAATGAAACCCGGTACTATAAAAAATGATTCTTTTGCCTCCGAAAAATAATCCTGTATTTTTTGATTGGTCGTTTCAAAATCAACTACTGCATTTTCATAATGCGAGTTAGTGCATACAAGTTTTCGTGCATCCACCCATTTGTTTTCAAAACCAACAGATAGAAATTTTGCAGAAATTATCTGTGATGACAATAATTCCCCATAGCTCATTATCCTGTCTCTGGTGCGTGGAGTTAATTCCTGCAATAAAAACACGCCATTACAAATATCCTCTATCTCATTGCAATGTTGTTTTACCATACTTAATACCCTGCTTTGATTTGTTACAGGAATCAATTGTTTTACCATTTCCAGGTGACGGATCTCAATTTTCTGCAATTCCTCTTTATAAAGACTATCTCCTTTAGAAGCCAGTGTTACACCACTTATTAGCGCATCAGTAATACCTCCTAGTGCAGAAACTACAACAATTAATTTTTCTTTTTCAAGCCGTTCATGCAAAATGGAAACTATCTTATTTACATTTTCAGCATTAGCTACAGAGGAGCCGCCAAATTTTAATACACGCATACTTTGATAATTATTAAAAATAATTTTGAAAAATTTTCCCGAAGGAAGAAAAAGCTAAAGCCCAATGGATGATATGGAACTGTACAACCCTTAACGGGTTGTAATAATAGAGGTAGCAGGAGTTAAAGACACCGTAAAGTAAGAGAAAATATTATTTCTTAAATTTTGTTTCATTTTTATAAAAAAGTACCCGAAGGTAATGTAGAATTGCTGAAAAACAAGAAATGCCGGAAAATATTCTTGAAAGATTTATTTTTATAAAATTTTTTTATCCAAAGAAAAGGTATAAATTTGTACTCAGTTGATAAAAAAGTTATACCATGGTGAAAAAACGAAATAAAAGTAAATCATATCAAGATGAAGAAGATGAGGGTAAAGTAAATATGGTTAGTGAACCGGCAGCAGCTTACTTTACAAGTCATAATCATTTTAATAGCATTCTTTCATACGCCTCGAAAAAGCCAGAGAGTCAGTTGAGCGCATTTGAAAAAATGCATATAGTGCGAGATGGAGTAAGCAA
>DASSHD010000436.1:0-2640 GCA_035693085.1 Hanamia sp.
AATGGGTAAGGGCTTTTGCTTTATTGGTAATCAGTACCGACTTGAGGTAGATGGGGATGAATTTTTTATTGACCTCCTGTTTTTTAATCGCCATTTACAATGCCTTGTCGCTTTTGAATTGAAGAAAGGTAAATTTAAACCTGCAGATGCCGGTCAGCTTAATTTTTACCTGAATGTATTGGATGAAAAAGTAAAACTGCAGCATGAAAACAGCAGCATTGGCATTGTGCTTTGCAAAGAAAAAAATAATACAGTGGTTGAGTTTGCTATTAAGAGCTTTGACAAAGCGATGGGTGTGGCTACTTATAAAACATCTAAACAAACTCCAGTTCAAATGAAAGGGATACTGCCTGATACGGATGAATTAGGGAAACTCCTGGAATAAATTATTTACTCAATTTTGCGTACTGTGTTTACAAAAATTACTCTTCCAAAATATTTAATCCCAACAGTAACTTTTTTATTTTTAGCCCTTTTAAAATCCAGTAAATCATTTCAGGGATATGATCCAGTGTTTCGGGGAAAAGAAGGCTTTTTCCTCTGTTTTTTCCTTGCAAGAATTGCATCTATAAATTTACAAAATCTTAATTACGTATAAGCATCATAGTTATTAACAGATTGTGGATATAGTTTTAGGCAGTCTGACGTCTAGCGCCTTTAGTTTTATTTGCTGGTTCAATCATTAATACTCCGTTTCCACCTTAAAATCTTTTTTCATTAGCCAGCCTTTCACGGGCTTTCCATCCTCGTCGATAAAGATCGCGTATTGGAAGTCGCCACTTTCTTCTTTTAGGGTGAGGGTAGCATCGCCGGGTGTCAGGTAGGTATCACTTCTTTTGCTGGTATCGGGTTCGTTATAAAAAAAAGCATCTTTTAGAATCGCGTAGAGTTCACTCTGGTGATGGTGATATTTATGGGTAACACCGGTGGATTTTTTAGCCAACTTTTTGTTGACATTAGCAATCGGCATATTCGACTTGTTGCGTGGTCTTTTCGTAATTTTTTTTATTGGTTTATTGTTGGCCGGGGCCACAGGAGCATCTGTGTTTGGATCGGTAGTTGCCTCTAATTTCTTTTCAGCATTAGTCGTAGTGCCTGTTGGTATAAGCTTACCGGGCTTATAGAGTTTATCATAGGCTGTATAGCCACCCAATCCAAGGGCAACGATAAATACCAGAAAAAAAACAGATTTTGACACACCCTTCCGCCTGGCTGCCAGGTAACCCCGGGCTTCTATCAATTCCCGGTCACGGGTTTCCACAACATATTGCAGGTCTTTTACCAGGTATTCTTTTTTGGCAAGAGCACCCTGCAATGCTAATATTTCTTTTCGCAATGCAGGCTCATCTACCTCCGGCTTTACCGGTTGCCCAATAAGGTTATCAATGCCTTTTTCCCTTTCATCACTGATGGTACCACGCTGGATAAATTCCTGTAGTTCGCAGCCGTTCTTAAACCGATTGGCGGGATCTTTTTCGAGGCATTTATAGATCATGCTCAGCAGCCACACGGGTATTTCCATTTCCCTTTGCTGCTTATCAGCATTCCAGTCGCCGGGGAGGGCATTATAGCGGAGTGTGATGATATCCGGCGGCAACTTTTCCACATGAGCCAGCATCACTGCATTGCGTGCCATCTCCCCCTTATTAGTTAATGGAAACGGTACAGTGCCTGCCAGGAGTTCAAACAGGATAATTCCAAAACTATACACATCCGTTTCAGTAAGAGTTTCGCCGGTACTTTGTTCCGGCGCCATGAACTCTATGGCTCCTGCATAGCGGATGCTGGTGCGCCGTTGTTCATCAGACATTACTGAAAGTCCAAAATCCAGGAGTACATAGTTGCCCGTGCGCTGATTAAATTTTACATTGTTGCTTTTGATATCACCATGCTTGATATTGGCGCGGTGGCAATGCGCCAGCGCATTGGCCAAATGGTCCGCCACTTTTAGCGTTTCTTTCACTGTAAAAACTGGGTCATAAGGAAGCTTCAGTAACTCACCAAGATCCGGCCCTTCGATGTATTCCATTTCTATGAAGGGAAGATTGCCCGAGTTGGTGATGCCTGAAGCAATGATGCTTACTACATTCGGGTTGGGAACTTCGTTTACCCGCTTCAACTTTTGCACTTCATTGCGGAAAGAAATGAAATGTTTGTCATCATCGTTTTCGCTGGCGATCGGGGTGGGAAGGATCTTGATCGCTGTAATGATCTCGCCGGTCTTGCGGGCTTTATACACAGAGCCCTGCCCTCCCGATTTCAGTGCACCGAGATTTTCCAAACCTTCTGCTATTGTAAAAATTTTTGCCATCGTTACTCTTGTCCTGAATAGGTGAATTCCAATACGGCCATATCGCCCAGGATTACCTGGTCGCCTTCCTGCAGGCGGTGGCCCACTTCAATTGCCTGCATTTTTATTAAAACGCCTTCGGTTGTACGCACCTTTACTTTATTATTCGGGGGTATTCCGCCTTCGTCAGCAAAAATCAAAAATGAATTACTGTCGGCTTCCCACTCGATGTGGGCATGTTGGCGGCTTACCGCACGGTTGTGCTCGGTAGGCCTGAAGGCAATTGTATTTTTTCTTACATAATTTCCGGCAGCCTGCACCCTTGATTCACGGCCGATATTGATCCTTCC
>DASSHD010000437.1:0-16884 GCA_035693085.1 Hanamia sp.
GTTCCATGAATTAAGAACCAGAATTTTATGTTTGGGATTATACTTATCTAAAAAATGTTTTGCATCCAACAAAGCTTTTTTAAATGCTTCCGGTGTGTTGTCAATAAGTACAGGTGTCCACGGGTAATCTTTTAGCCCAAATTTGTCGCTTTGCATACAACGCGGACTTGCATCCCAACCCATTGAAACATTTGGGGTATAAAGTATATTGGGGTAATCTTTTATAAAAGAATCCCAGTATTTTTTATTTGCTTCCAATGCTTTGGTATAAGGTACTGTTGGGAAGCCTGCTTTACTAATATTAAAGTGATGAATGTAAGTGTAAGTTGACACGCTTTCGCATCCCAGAGACTCGATAAGTTCCTTTGCACTATTAGGAGCATCCGGCCCTACAATTTGTTTAACAGATTGATCATTTATCTGCCAACTCATAATATTAAAATGTACACCCGGAAATCCAGCTTTTTTTGTTTTCGCATCTAGTAAAGCAATCGCTTTTTTAGCATTAGTGACACCTCCTAATCCATTAACAAAATTGACTATTTCATAAATAGAAAAATAAGGCTTTCCATCAATTTTCCAATAATTAGGCTGTTTAAAATACTTTTCAACAATGTAAGTAGAAATCGTATCCCACAATTGCCATGATACTTTTCCATCAGTAAGTTTTATTCTATGATTATCATAAGTTGCAGGCTGAATATTTAGCCAATCGTGGTTGGCCCACATTATTGCAAATTTTAGCCTATTACGATTGGGTGCTTTTAAAAAACCTTTTTCCAACCCATCTGCTAAATACCTTCCGGTGTTGGAATACCAGTACCAGTCATAAATAAAACAATCAATCCCATTATTAGCCGCCAAATCAATTTCTTTGGCTGTCCATTTTGGATCGGCTTCATTGAAATAGCCCCATGTTGGAACTTTAGGTTGTTCATGACCCTTAAACCTTGGCCTTGCAGCTTTAACAACCTCCCATTCAGTCCAGCCTTTTCCATGCCATTTTGCATTGATACTGTCCGGATGATAATTGGGGAAATAATATACTGCTACTTCGTATTCTTTTTTCATTTTATCGTTTCCTATCTTCTGTGCATGTAAGTCTGAGGAAAACACTATAAAGAGAAAGGTGGTTATAAGTACATTAAACTTCATAGTTTCTGTTTTGAAATTAAAAAATGATTAAAAATCATAGAGTTAAAAAATGATAAAGGGATTATTTCATCCACTTTTTTAATTACCTTTTTTATACTCTAAAACAATTGGCAACAACATTAAATTCTACTTCCTAAGTACCCGCCTTATGGCATTCAGGCGATCAGTATTATTACCCAAAGTGGGGCATATCCAGCCTCCCTCATCAAATTCATTCCAGGCATAAATCAATATAATATTCGCTTCATCTGAATTCTTGTTAATCTTTGCCCACTTCACAGCTTTCTGAATATTTTCTGCAATCTGATCAGGAGTACCATCTTGCGCCCACCCATTTGCCTTATAATATTTTGACCATGAAACGGATCTCTGAATCCTTGGTTTTGGACTCCATCCAGTTGTAACCCAGGGAACAATTTTTTTCCCAGTGGATGCATATTTCCCCCACCCTGCTTCATCACTTTTCATAATTGTACTATACGGAGCTCCGTTAAATTGATTACCCGAATTATAATCATGGGTAGTCGCGTAGCAACTTATTGCATTTGCTCCTATACTATCTGCCGCAGCCGCTGCGGCATTAGCAGAAAATTCCATAGCCACAATATAAGGATCGGGGACCATTGCATCCCTGCACATTTTTCGTAGGCCAGTTATAATTTTACTACGCCCGGGTGAAGTTGCAGAAAAAACATAAACCAACGGCCTGCCATTAAGTACCTTTTGATAATTTGGGTCTTTAAATCTTTTCAACAACCATTTACCATCTTTTTCCACGTTGAAGGGATTTGTGCCAAGAATGACACACCAATGAATATCATTTTTTATAGAACTGGAAAGATACAAATCTCTTGCTGTATCTAATCCACTTCCTTCAGGATACCAGCAAAATGCCCAATAATCTAATCCTGCATATTTCGCATAGGATATTTCCTTGTCAATAATTTCCTGCGAAGTAGCGCGGCATTGTATTGAATCTTCTGAAATTTCTTTGCTGTAAAACGGTGCCCTGTAATGATACCGCCTGGGACCAAGCGTATATTCTATTTCTAAGCCAGCAGGATTCAAATTGCCTACCCAACCATCCCAACGAATAGCACCAACGAGCGTTCGATCTATTCCCGTTATTGAAGTACCATTAATTCTCAGGGTTTCCCTTCCTGTAGGAAAAAGTATAAAAATTGTAACAACCTTAATGAAGAATTTCATTTGCGATTAAATTTGATTTTCAAAAGTCATAATCACACCTAAAATGGTTTTGTCTCGTGTCTTTAAAAATTATAAAATAATTTTCTCCTCTTGATTTGCTCATCGGGCGCCAAAAACTTTCCGCACTGCTTCAAGATACTGTATGCCATGAACTGTATCTGGTTCTATATAACTTCCCTCTACCCATTCATTCCACGAATTTAATGTGACTATTCCATCACTTTCGGGATGTTGGTCTATCCATGATTTAGTTTCTCTGAGAAAACCTTCCCATTTTTTTGGGGAGTTATTGAGTACCATTCCCATTGAATAGTTTCGGGGTGAGCCATCCCAACCCATAGATACATGCGGGAAATAAGTAACACCCAAATCCTTTAGTCTTTCATCCAATACTTTCATTGCTCTTGCTCCATACTCACTGTAATCCACAGCAATAATCCCGGCATCATGTGCATTTTGGAGGATTTCTGTTTCTGTATAATTAGCTTTCCCCTCCGAATATTTCTTATTATTGTCTTCTTGTTTTGCGGGACGATCACTTTTAAAACCGAAAGCCGAATTCTTTGAATCTTCTTTATTTTCTTCACTATTTCTTACCAGCATGGGCCACAGGTGATGCACCCATGTGTACATTGTTGCACTGTCTGCTCTAATTTCGAAAAGCAGGTCACGGATAACTTTTATTTTATCCTCTGTTGCTTCTGCATGGGCCAGCTTTGGAATTTCGTTTGTTAATGTTGCTCCACTGTCAACAATATTCAGGTGCAAATCCGGAAAACCAGCTGCTTTCACCCTTGCACGAAAATCCTGCAATGCATCTCTGGTATTTGCAATACTACCTAGGCCCCGGATCAATTTATCAAGGCGGTAAATTGAAAAATAAGGACATCCTTTAATAAGCCAATAATTAGGTTGATTAAAATAAGATTCAATTGCATCTTGCGTATGGCGCTTGAAAGCCAGCTGGCCTACTTCCCCTTTACGCCATATTGCAGCATTTTCAAAGCTCTTTCCCGGAGCAAAAGGAAAGCAGTCTATAAAATCATGATTCGCCCACATCAGCGAAAATTTTATTCCATTTCGATTAGGAGCTTTCAAAAATCCTTCCTGTAGTGCCTTTTCAAGCATAACACCACCATTAATGTCATCATCGTATCTATACCAATCAAAAATAATTGAATCTATCCCTGCATCAGCCATTACGTCTATATTGCGCGCCATCTCACGGGGGTCAGATTCGTCCCGATAACCCCATAGAGGTATTTTTGGTTGATAATGCCCTTCAAATTTAGGCTTCGCATTCTTAACGACTTCCCATTCTGTCCATCCAATTCCTTTTTTTGACTGCATGAAAGCATCCTTATGAAAATTGGGCCAATAATAAATAGCAACAGTATATTTACGTTTATTGCCTTTCGGGAAAAAACTTTGAAATGCCTTAGAGACAGGTGGTGGCACTAAAACAATTCCAGAAGCCAATACACTGGCATTTCCTATAAAGCCTCGTCTCGTTAATTTACTATATTCCTTTCCCATTTTTTAAATAACTATCTTTTTTATGAATTTGTTCGTTGACTTATTTTAACTCTTAACTATCAAAAATTATCTTCTTTTAACACAAGGGCTTCTCAAGAAAACTTATTCCATAACTAAATGATAACCCTTGGCCTTTCTGTAGAGTTTTGGGGGGCATGCCCATTTCCATCCCAAGCTGCTTACGTCCCGGATGCCAATAAAGAAGAAACCTCAGGAATGTGCCTGCTTCAAAACTTTGTTGTATTCCATAATGCTTTGCATGATCATAAAAGGCAAACGAAGTGCAGCCCTTTTCAGCCTGCATAAAACCCTTACGATGCTGAAATGTAATTTCTCTATCGAATTGCCAATCCAGATTCCCCTGCCTGCATACCTGATCTTTGGTAAACACTGAAACAACTTTGGGATCTTTAGAGCCAGATATCCTATACTTACAGGGGCTTTCGTGAATTTCAAATTCAGGCTGATCTACCCCCGCAGTATATTCTGCCTGAATACTGATTTCATCACTATCTTCCTGTGGTAAAGAGATTCTGCGATGCCAGGTGCTACCATCCTCAGATGTTATCGTAACAATAACGATATTGCCATCATGTTTCCAGGTAACTTTGTTCTTTTTAAATCTTGTAATCCCTGCTTCATCGGCCATGAGTTCATTTACCAGTTTACTTCCTGTAGGTTTGTGAAATATCCCTGTAATACGTCCTCCTTGTTCCGGTAAAAGAAGAACTCTCCATGTCTTATTCTCTAAAACAACTGCGGGTATCCCTATTTTTATGGCATACAATTCTTCTAAATAATCTGAAGTCAGTTTCCCCTCGGCAACCCTTTCCATAGAAAATTTTTTAACCAGAGATTCATATTGACTAAAAGTTTTCTCTTCTATAGCATTATTGTCAAATTTATATAAGCCTTGCTCGTAAATTATTGGGACAGTTGAAAGTAATGCCCGTAAAGCAGGTATGGTAGCCTTTTCTACACGAAGCCGGGTAATTTCATCAGGAGCAAGCTCTAATGCTTTTTGAAAATAAGAATAAATCTGCTGTGAAATTCCAAAGTCAAGCCCTACTTCAACAGGCTTGGGAAAACAATTTGGATGCACGCCACGTACTTCAGCATTATGATGGAGAAAACGCAGGTAGGCCAGAATTGGCGGTGCTGAACTACCATAATGTAAGTTGCAAAACTCATCCACTAAATCCCAGCTTTCTAACTCGGGAGACCAAAGACAACGGGCTATAACATAGTTACGCAAATCGCTCATTTCAGTGGACAATCCATTACCCGCAGCTTGCATAAAAACTCCCTGGGCATTGTTGTTCTGAAACAACTGAACATTTTTGGCAATGACGTTAAAATTAGGGAAAGGAAGGTCGTATGCGGAAAAATTGGTATTGTAATTCCATATTAATATATTTTGACAAATCTCTTTCCATTTATAAAAATCCTCGCAAAATAGCTTGTTACGGCTACATGAAGGATCATCAAGAGGATGAAAAGTACAACACTCAATACTACACAGCATAATCTGAACATTCGGTAACAAAATCATATCCTTGGGAGGCTTGCGGGTGTACCAATAGACGAGTGTTCCAATCTTTACTCCCGGATGAGAAACAGCCACACTTTTAGCTACTGCATTTACCAAGGCTAAATGGGGTGCTCCCTGGCTTTCCTCTTTTTTACTAAATGCCCTGCAAACCGGGCATTCACAAACTGAATTATTGTCCATCTGACTCACACTGATACTTCTGAGAGATGTGTTGGCATCTAGTGCTTTAGTAACATTTTCCGTTACAATCCTGATGACATCAGCATTCGTTGAGCACACCTGTGGGCCACCTCCGCGAACATCCAGTTTACGCACTCCATCTACCAACGCAAAATACTCGGGATGTGTTTTACCATAAAGTGAGACTGGTAAAAAATTAGAAATGGAATGAGTAATTAGTTCCTGGCTGGTTTTGCCACCAAGACGTTCTTCGTTGGTAATGGTATTAACCCGAAGCCGGGTAGCAAATGCCGGGTCATTAAAATTTTCCTGATAATAAGACCATCGGAAGAAAAACGATGGCTCGTAGCTGAAGTCCACAACCGGGATTGAAATACGAGAAGCATCTGAAGGAATATAGGTGTGATCTCTTGTTAGAAAGCGTACCCCTAAATAACGCTCAAAGAATTCATAAACACCATAAAGCGTACCCCGCGGTTTCGCTCCTGTTATTACTATTAAATCTTTTCCCACATGTATGTGTAATGATTCTTCTCCATTTGAAGGCGTTTCAAACTGAGGAATAGAAAACTGATTAGTGATGCCATTTCCAATATAAATAGCATTTTTAGAATCAGCTTTGGTACTTATTTTTAATTCGTTTCCTGTAATACTTTTAAAAAGTCTTTTGAATTCATCTGCTGCATATTTTTCGCTCGGGATAGTACCAGCACTCACTACAATATCCCAGGTCTTTATATCATTTAAACGAATTTTATTGAGGTTGCTATCCGTGCCATTACCAGCTCGTGACAGCGCGGTTGAAACAAGAGGCAACGAACTGGCTAATGAAATCCTGCTTAAACCAATAGCACTCTTTGATGAAAGAGTTATAAATTTTCTTCGTTTCATGATTTTTTAAAATTCAGCAGAAACTACGGCACTTAGTTATTTAATTACTCAACACACTTTATTTTATACTTTTCGTATTTTAATAATCCCAATTCTCAGTAGTTTACATATGAGGTAAGCCTGAATTATTTTTTTAGAAAGGTTAATCGCAATATAAAAATGATTATCTTAATCACCGTCCTGCACTGTACTGAATTAAAAGGTTTCTGCCAGTGCAATTTGATATCAAAATCTGTTATTGGAATATGTGGCATTTCAAATAGTTATCATTTATTTCATAAATCCTTAAACTGGCTAATTTAAATGAGAATGTAATCTCTAATTTATTTAAACAAACATTCTTAAAATTAAAAAGCAGAAGGATAGATACTATATAATCTTAAAGCAATAATACACTTGTTGATTAAAGTTCACTGTGAAGTAAGGCTCCAACCGAGAATTTTCTTTTTCCAGGTTCGGGCGGTAAGAAATAGGTTGCTAAAAACTTATCCAAATCTTCATTCAATAATTTTATCGCGGTTGCAATTGGCTCTTTGGAAGTTAGATTTTCCTGGTCTGTTATCAATAACAACTTTAATTCTTCAACATTATTTTTATTAACCGGCAAATTCAAATCTTTTGAGCCTCTCAAATGATATATATAAGCAAGAACTCTTTTTCTAAATCCAATGAGTTCTTCAATATCATCATTACAATTCAAAGAGAAAATTTTAAAATTAGAAATCCCCCTTATTTGTTCTTTTGCTGCTGAACTATATTATGATTATTGAACCATCTGAGTTTGCGATGAAGTTCTTTCTAAATCAGAAGAGCATAACCGGGAAACCCGAGAAGAAACACAATGTAACAACTATGTGGTCTTTGCATATTATTCTTTAAATTTAATTAACCCCCCACTACAAACTATCCTGCGCTATGCTGAAAGCGATTTTTCGAACTAAAACATTCGCGCGGCCTATGTTTCGTATCCTTCCAACCTTCAATCCCAGCATATTTAATGTACCTGAAATTTAGTTTATCACTTTATTGTATTCCATCTTTATATTTCTTATATAGTTGCTCACTGATTTTAACCGCATCTCCCGATGGTTTATCTGGAAAAGTTTTATCTTTCTGCACCCACTGCCACTCAAAAGAAGTTACTTCTTCCCGAAACGCACTCTCATCAAAAGGAATATCTTTTCTTATTGATGTTAGAATCTTATGTAAAAACATTTTCCAGCGTGCCCCGTAAAAATCAGTAAGCAATCCTGACCAACTACGATTAGCATAATCATTTAAACTTTGACCCTGGCCACCCCATGTAGTAATGATATTACGCGCATCTTTACGGAAGTATAATTTTTCATTTTTATTTTTCCCCATGTTCTCCGCATCTTTCAGCCATTTACCTAATAATAAAGAAGACTGGGTACCTACTAATTTGTCAAGGTCATTTATTAAACCAATCATGCGGCTACTATCTGAAATAAGAGCCTGCAAATCCTTTTTGTCATAATCAATTACGAATTGATCTTTTAAATTAATGAAATAATTTTCCAAAAATTGCCTTCCAACATTAACGAGATCAAAACGGTAGGTTTCAAGCTTTTGGCTATTGGACATCAATAATAACCTCCAGGCTTCCAGTAAATCAGAGTTATTGTAATGAATATTTGAAAACCACCTTGGTTTCTTTCTTAAAGTGGGACGAGTGTTGATCAGAGAGGCGTGGTTATCAGCCGGAGAAATATATATTTTGTTGTATAAAAGTTCCCATGCTTTTTCAACATTTATGTCAGGTGACCCACATCGTCTTATTGCCCAATTCCTGATCCATTGATTGATATCCGTTGGTTTATCGTTCCATGCTTTTTCCAACACATATTCATACATCATCGGATTCATATCTAATCCTTCAAGTGTACAGCCGACACCAGATAAATTAGATCCCCCATTTTTAAAAGTATCATCTACTCGTGATTCTACTTCCGACAGATTACCTGCCAGCATGGTGTTACCACCAAAATTTCCGAGATAGCACCATATATAAGGCTGTCCATAGAAACTATTCGTTTGTTTCCATACTTCTTTTTTCTCAGCAAAATAATCCAACAATATCATTTTACCTTTGGGTATTGCAGTTAGAAAAGAGTCTATACGGATATCTGTCCAATTCCTGCGATTATAATAAAATATCCACCCCATTTGAAGCCATACAGCCGAAGAATCAACTTCAGTCATTGAGTGATAGATACTCCTGGACACAGTAGCCAGATAAGTAGGTTCCCAACTGGGAGGGGTAACCTCGTTGAAAGGATCCGCTCCATAAATGTGATCGGTACCAAACAACCGGGTTTGCTCTTTCAGAAAAAGTTGTTGAATTTTTTTAAATAATGGATCAAGGGGATCCAGAAAACTACTATGATATTTTTCAGGGAATCCACCCCATTCGCCTAATGAAGTAATTTTTGCATCTGGAAATCTTGATTTCAATGCTTCGGGTACATGGCCGGCGAACGCTGGTAAGACAGGTTTCATTCCAAGCGATCGCTCCCGTGAGATAATTCTTTTTTGAAGATTTAGCTGCCCCGTTATCCAGCTTTGGGGCAGAGGTCCGTCCCACCCGTCAATATTAGCCATTCTATTCCATGGTAAATAAGCGGGGCCTGTGAAGTAATTTCTGATTTGCTTATCACTCAATCCAAGTTTACGCCATACATTATACCATACTGCTTCCTGCCCGGTAATTGCTAAAGGCATATTCACGCCATTCAATGCCATCCAGTCAATAAATCTTTCCCAATCATGCCACCTCCACCATGGCATTGAATATCCATAGGTGCAATAGTTTAAGAAAAAACGATCTGTGTAATTTGATTTTTGCCGGACTGTTCCATTCAATCTTGGCATTTTCTCCGGAAGTTCTATTTTATCAGCACTATACCAGGTAACATCAGTATGGCAGTAATATTTGAGATAGTAATTAAACCCAACCGCCATTGAATTAATGTTATTGCCCTCAACAACTAATTTTCCATTCTTCCAATTCAGTTCAAAAATATCTTTATCTGAAGGTATAGTTTGAAAAATAATTTGATGAACCCAGGATGGAGCAATCCTGCTTACAAGACCTTTTATGGGAGCATAATCTGACTGCTTGGCAAAACAAATATTACTTAAGAATAATAAAAGTAAAACTGGCCACTTTTTATATGCATGTATCATTTCTGTACTTTTTTTGATTTATTCCTTTCTGCGATTGTAATTTCGTAAAATAACACATCAACTTTTCTGTCAGATAACGTCCTCACTGGAGCCAAAATCTATGTACAACATCTTGATAGTTTACCTTCCGTTTACTAACTGTCATTCTTCTTATTATTTTATTTGTCAATCCAAATTAACGGATAACAATTGATTGAATCCTGACCCAGTCTCCTTTTTCATTGCTGCCTATTGATGGAATTATTTTCAGACGGATAATATTTCCTTCATAACCTGCCTGATGCCCAAGGGGTATATCGTATGTCTCAAACTTTTGATCGGAATTAATATTAAATTCTACATTATTAGTTTTCCGGAAATCATCTTCACCAAAAAGTTGCCAGCATACTTTAGTCTTTTTTGATTTGGTTTTATAGGCAGCTCTTATAATCAGGTGATGAGATTTTTTTGCATGCCAAAAGGAGAGAGGCCCGAGTAATGCTGCACCCTTTGATAACTTTACTTCCAGATAACCTCTTATTGGCCAACCTAAATCTGTTGTGTTTTGATATATCCAATGTTGCCGGTCATTTGAAAAAGTGTACTTCGGTAACCTGTCTTTTATTGAATGTTGATATACATATTTTCTTATTTCTTCCAGCGAACCAGGTATCAATACATAATTGTAAGTATAGATAATATTCCTATCCAAAAT
Source organism: Hanamia sp. (assembly GCA_035693085.1). Lineage (GTDB taxonomy): Bacteria > Bacteroidota > Bacteroidia > Chitinophagales > Chitinophagaceae > Ginsengibacter. The sequence goes on from DASSHD010000437.1 coordinate 10,425, forward strand.
CTCATCAAAACCGGGAGCAATATAAGCTGTTGGTTTATCAAAAGAATTTCCCGGACTTCCCTTCTTTCCGAAGAAGCCGCCTTTAAAACGTTGCACTTCCGGATGCCACACTCCCAAACCCCAGTTGTTTGTGTCCAAAGTAGCTGCCCAGTTTTCAGTTGCCTGCCATGATGCCCAATCAATTCTGCCGGATCCGGGAATGTTTTCATTCTTTATCTGGCTCACAGTATCATTTTGAAATGGCTTCTGTCCCCTGTAAGTAACCAATTGTGTAAAAGGTGCATTAGTATATACGGCAGGAAGTTCCTGTGGCTTACCTGCATATTGAATAGAATCTTTGCGGTTGTTGTTCAAACGCGACCTAACCAAAACAGTATTCTTATCCAGCCTGATCCAACTTTCAAAAGTACAATTACACGGTACGTTGTTTAGCGGCCATTGCATAGGAATGCATTTTACATAGATTTCTGTAGAACTTTGTTTATGATCAATGACTATTGATCGGTTACCGGCATAATCACCTGATTGTATTGGATTCCACCCCAGTGTTTTCCAATAAGGATTTGGTTCTTTACCATAAGGCATATACGGATTAGGCCCGCCATAAAATGACATTTGTATTTGTCTTCCCCAATCGAAATTATTGATCAGATTTTCATCTTTATTTTTAATACTCAAATAGGTAATTGAACCTCCCAAATCTAAGTTCACCCCAACCTTAATTTCATTATTTTCAAGATAGATAATATGTTCAGTAAAAGAAGGGTTCTTCCTCGAAACTTGAGCGTAGCTTTTAGTTGTACCCAAAATCAGATTTATCAAAAGAATCAAATATTTAATAGAAGAAGATTTCATCGTTTCATTACTTTTCTGAAATATTACTTATAATTTAACCATAAAGAAACTGTACACTCGCTTTAGTATCTTTATCTGCCATTGCTCTTATCCAATGAGCGCTATACCCATCAGGAAACTGATGTACAACAGTTCTTCCTGCCGCAACATCAAAAGTTTTATAAAGATGCCAACCATTGTGATCAAAATCAACTTCTAATGAAATAGTCACGTCTTTGTTTGAGCTTAACTCAACTTCCTTTTTATCATAGCCTGTCATTAAATAAGATAAAGAATATTCACCTGCCTTAACTTTAGTATTTTTCCAGGGGCCTCCATGGCCTACAGGTTGTCCCAATTTCCAAATATCATCCACACTACCAAACCATAAACCTGCTGAATTTTTCTTTGGTGAAAAATAATTGCCATCATTACCAGCATCACTTTTCGTTCCGCTGATTACCATCAATCCCCGCCAGGAACAAAAATCAATAATACGTTTCAAGTGTGTGCATATTGGTCGCATAGTAGCCATGCCTGATTGATTAGCAATTTCGTAAATCGTACCATGAACGTTCAATAGCGAACGCTCTGTTATCACCTCTCTTCTGCCTCTTGGCCAACCTGTTTCAAATGGTTGATCATATATTGCATTCGTTTTAGGTAACCGATATGTGCCGGATTTATCTTTTACAACAACGGAGGCATCATCAATTTCAAAATCTTTTTCTATAGCGCATATTTCGGCTACCTCTTTATTTTTTTTATCCTCCGGTTCAAGGAATTGTATTTTTTCATCTATTTCATAATATTTTCCTTCTGGGTTGTGTTTATTTTTTTCCGTTAAATCCAGATATTGTAGGTGTCTATTATAGTTGGCTGGTCTAACCAATCCTCCGTCATATTCCTTATCTTCTATTCTCGCAATACTATCGAATATCTTTTCATTTTGGTTTGCTTCATGACCTCGGGTGAAATAGTGGAAATAAACCGTCGCTTCGCAATCATTATCGGTTTTAACTTTTATCCAGTCTGCTTCAAAAGAGCTGGGAAAAATATAGAATTCGTAGGCATTAGGGCCTACTGTTATATTTTTATAAATCTCCCAATGCCCTGTTTTAAATATTTCAAATGTAAAGGTGACTGGGATTTCCGATTGATGTGCCAGATGTACTATTTTTTTATCAAAACCACCTATTAAATAAGGATTAGAACTGATGCCTGCTTTTACCGCATCATTTTGCCATACTCCTCCCCAACAGTTAGAAGGTCCCCAGGAAGATAAATCATTCCAGGAACCGAACCATAAGTTCGATTGTGATTGACCCGGCAATTTATTTGCCATCATCGTTGTTTCATCTGTAGATAAAACTATTTCACCCTTCCATTCACAAAAATCCGTAATCATTAATAAATGGTTGCACAAGGGCCTGATGCCTCCAATATGCTCTAAGGAAAATTTTTGTGGAAATTCATAGAGCATTCCATGCATATCCATCATGAATTTATTTCCGGTTACTTCCCGTATTCTTGTCCATTCTGTGTACCAACCATTAGGACTGTCATAGGTATGCGTAGATTTGGGTAGCCTGAATTCTGTCCATTTACCATGATCTAACAACATTAAGATAACCGAGCGTCTATCCCAGCCTAAACTCCATGCGGGAGACTTATCATTGGGTGAGCCATAAATTCCACCAGGGCCTGTTATTTCTGTAAATTGCCTTCTCCTAACGATGCTCCAATTTCCCCCATCCCATTCAGCTAACACACCTTTTTGTTCTTCATTTTGAGAAGTGCTTCCTATTTCAAGAGTGTCTGGCTTAATATCAAATGTTTTGTTTTCTGCATCTCCATTATTTGCTAATACTAACCTTCCTTCTGCTGTATATGCCCCTTTACCATGCCATCCGGGCACAGGTTTTACAAATAATAATGTTGATTCCAGTGTATGCACATTCGCTTCATATAATTTCCCTTCCATATCATAGAAGTAAACCATATTAGCCGGATCCTTTAAATGGCGTGCAACTGCTGTTAATCGCCCAGGCATTTTTTCAGGTTGAATCACGCGAATATTTTTATTTGAATCAATAAAATAAGGGCCGATAATTAATTGATTCGATTCTTTATGTATCATTCTGTCTGCAGGTGTTCCGCCTACACTTTCAGGTTGAATCGTTAAATTTAAATCAGAGTCAATTGAATATAATTTATCTGCACTGCCTTTAGGACAATGTGGTGAATAGGTAATTAGCCATAATTTACCTGCCCATGGAACTACAGCCCCAATGCCACATTCTCCGCCGGCTCCTTTACAAAGCTTTTCTCCTCCCTGATTAAATACTGCCAAATGTGGATACACACCACTAATTCTCAACCAATCGTGGTTTTTCACTAACATGGATGAAGCTAAAGATCTTGCAAAACCCTTGTGCACAGGTATTAAGGAATATACTGTAGCTCCTCTGCCCAACACTTTAATAAATTCACTTCTTTTCATTTGAACTTTTTATGTTTTAAAACAGGCAAGTCTGAGATGTGACTATCCTTTTACTATTTTATCATTTTTTGCATTGAAAAATTTAGAACTATTATGTCGTGCTGGTTTTAATATCTATTCTTGGTAAATGTATTATCTTCTTTACCCACCAACATTTCAAACTAAAGGAATCAAAAAAATATTAGTGCTTATTCTACAACAACTTCCATTTTTATAGTTATGGGCTTATCATTGTTGCTATGCGAAAAGAGCGTAACAACATATCTGCCTTCCGCTTTGTAAATATGGTAAATTTCTTTATTTACTGTGGTTACACCGGAGTTATCACCAAAATCTATCATAACAGAGCCTTTCGTATTAATCAAGCGATTCCAAAACAGGACCTTTGTATTGGGGTGTATATCTCTCACCGGATCGTAGGCTGCCCAGCCATAAGCAATATCTCTTTTGTCAACCGTTGAATCAAAAACCCGAATTTGCACAAAGTCTCGATCTTCCGCCCCTGACAAAGTTTTGACAGTTAACTGCTCTGTGTACAAACCTGGATACTGATATCGCAATATTACTTTTGAAGAATTTTTTATTTCACCGTTATGTAATTTCCAGGTATAGGATTTTATCGTTTCACCTTTCCTTGCTATAGAGCGCGTTGCATCAAGCAAGACATTCATTCCCACATCAGTGAATTGATATCCCCCCGCAACTGCAATTACTTTATCAGGATACGTTCTTAAATATGCCTCCATAAAATATGGATAGGAAGCTAATTGTGTACCATGATATTGCAATTCTACATGGCAATGAGAATCATTTATCTGTGATTTACGGCCACTCCAGGTCATCCCTGTTTTACCTAATATTTCACCTGATCTTACAATATTTCCTATTTTACAATCGTTCTGAATATTCTCAATATCCATGTGAGCAACTCTAAAAATAACACCACTTTTATTTTGAATATAAACTGCATTCGATTGTCCATCACCGTTAGGTAAAGGTGAACCAATAATCTTTCCATCAAAAGGAGATACTATATCCAGTTTGTCAGGTACTGCACCATAATCTTCTCCCCGATGATAATATCTAAGGTTATAAGGTACCAAAGCGCTCCAAGTATTTTGATAAACTCCGGCTTTCCAGCGATATCCTTTAATCGGAAAAATCATATTTCGAGGGCCCCATGCTTCACCTGCAGCAGAAACAGATAGTCGAACCTGCCCCTTTAAACCCTTCAAATCTGCAATATCAGCACTCAACGCCCAATCCTTAATGGCCTCCACATACAAACGCAGTCCATTAAATTCAACAGGCATCTGATAAGGACGATGAACTAATATAACCCGTTTGCCTGAAACTGCTAATACAACCTCTGCTTTTGAATATATTTCGGGAGGTCCCTTTTTAAATAAAGAATATGGTTCAAAATAAGGCTTAAAAGATATAAGTTTTATACTCCGTGATATTACCATTCCTTTATAAACTAACCGTACAGTATGTTTCTGTCCAACATTGAGTTCAAACACCTGAGGGAATCCCGGTATGTTCATTATAACATTCGTACTATCCTGCTGTGCAAATAATTTAAATGTGCAAATGAACAAAAAGATGAATATAAAGCTCAGATGCCTGGCACCCGAATAATTTTTGAATTCTTTCATACTTCAGTATGCTAAACAGTAAAGAAATAAAAATCAGGAAATCCAATTTCGGGCAAAGGAGTTCAATACAGACATTACATTGAATACATAATTAAAACGGTGTTATGTATTCATATATCTTAGATTCGTAAAAATGTGGACTTCCTTATTAATGTATTCTTAAATAGCTAATTACTATAAAAGAGGCAAACCAGAATTTATTTAATGATAAACAATCTCTGATCCACCTCTTTTAAAGCCTTACATAAAACAATCATTACAGCAAATAAGGTCCAACCCTTATAAAGAAATTCATCTCATAAAAATACCCTAACTAAACTCAAATTACCACTTTTGCCTATTTAACAATTCCGACTTTATAAATATTATATTCATACTTAGCTTACCACCCTGGATTTTGTTTTAGATTTGGATTAGCATCCAATTCTGCCTGAGGTATTGGATATAGTTCTAATTTTGGTGAATAAGGAGCCAAAGCATTATTTAATATTTGAGCCGGATTCATGGCAGCAATTTCGTCTTTTAATGTACCCCAACGCCTTATGTCATACACTGTTGTATATTCCCCTGTTAATTCCAATCTTCGCTCTAATCTGATTTCAGCTCTCACTTCGTCCTGACTACCAACCGCATATTGAGAGGCATCTGCACGGGCTCTTACTCTATTCAGAAGAGGTACAGCCTGAGCCGTCTGACCGGTTTCATTGAGAGCTTCAGCAAGACATAAAAGGACACCAGAGAAACGCATCTGTATTAAATCTGTACTATAGTCTGTCGGAACCGCTGCCTGGGTTGGCGACAAAGGAGTTCTGCCAAACTTACCGTACCCCATACCTGTATATGAAAATAAAGTATTCCCAGATATCGAACCTCCCTGTGTTTTGTTTATGTAATGATGTATAGTAGTATCGTAAATGACACTATCGCCTGACGGCAGAGAAATATATCTGCTTATAGCCGTGTTATCTCTTCGCGTGTCCGTGTTTTCATATAAATTATAAAAAGCAGGAGTTAGACCATAATTTGTTTGAGTAGGAGTGCCTACTAAACCGCTAGGAAATAGAAAGTAAGGAAGTATAATTCCGTTATGTGAATACGTTTCGGTCCACAAATTGGTCCATGCAAAAACTACTTCTTTATTTTTTCTATTGTTATCTGAAAAGACATCAGAAAAATTTGGTAACAACCCGAAATTGTATTTAGCTTCATTGTCGGGACCAACAAGCTCACTTAATTCATTAACGGCCAGTTGATAATATTGAGGATTCTGTAAGGGTAAGCCAGCTCCTGTTAGATAAACCTTCCCAAGCAATGCTTTAGCTGCCCCTGCAGATATCCGGCCTAAATCATCACCTGTCCAAAAAGGTGGTAAATGATTCTCCGCAAATTGAAGGTCTTGAATGATAAAATTATAGACATCCTGAACAGGAGATTGTGAGGCATAGATTAGATCCTTTTGAGCTAT
>DASSHD010000438.1:0-2182 GCA_035693085.1 Hanamia sp.
CCTATAATGGATCCCTCAACCAGACAATATTTAAAAGATGATAAAGGACAGACAGTAATTACGAAACTCAATGAAAAAGAGTTGAGTGATATTGCCAAAGCAGGAAATGGTATTTACCAGTTATACTCCAATACAGATGCGATAGCCTCTAATATTAAGAAGCAATTAGCGGGTATAGGGAAAGAAGCAAATATCAGCGACAGTTCCTATATAGCTTTCAAACAATATTTTCAATATTTTTTAGGTGCAGCTTTTATTTTATTGTTAATAGAATTTTTCTATTCTGAAAAAAGAAAACTAAAAAAAATAAAAGGAAGTGTGGCATTACTTTTCTTTATGGGATTTAGTATTTCATCTTTTTCGCAAAATGCCAGGTCTTCAATCATAAAAGGAAATAAAGCTTACAAAGAAAATAAATACAATGAAGCCGCAGATGAATACCGCGATGCATTGAAAAATTCGGAAAATAATGTTACAGCTGATTATAACCTGGGGAATGCGCTTTATAAAAATAATAATACTGACGAAGCCATAAAGTCCTACGATAATGCAATTGAACACAGCACAGATAATTCTATAAAACAAAAAACGTTTTACAATAAAGGTGTGGCTTATCAAAAAGCAAAAAAACTTCCTGAATGCATTAATGCTTATGAAAACGCCCTGATATTAAACCCCAATGATGAAGATGCACGCCAAAATCTGCAACGCGCACTGAAGGAGCAGAAGCAACAACAACAAAATCAAAAGCAAAACCAGAAACAGAAACAGAATCAAAAGAAACAGCAACCGAAACAACAGCCGCAAAATAATCAACAAAAAAATAATGCTCCTCAACCTCCGCCTTCAAAAATTTCAAAACAGGATGCAATAGAAAAATTAAAATCACTTCTCGAAAATGAGAAGCAATTGCAGGACAAAATACAAAAAATGAAAGGAGCGCCCGCTCCCAACAGTCCTGAAAAGGATTGGTAAGGCAATAGGAAACAAAAAACAAAAAACAAGGAACAAGCGTTCCCGGTACTGAAGATCAGACCGCGGATTGGATGGATAGGAGAAACTAACTAAAAATCAACTAAGAACTATTGTATTTATCTTAGTAAAACTCACGATATTTGCATTAAGAAATGTTATCCCTAAATTTCATATTCCGGGAAAAATATTAAAATTTTCTTTTTACCATGAAAGATTTCTCTTATATCACCAGTTCGCACCCATCCTACATTGAAAATTTATACACTGATTTTAAAAAAAATCCTGAAAGTGTAGATTTGGATCTGAGAAAATTTTTTGAAGGATTTGATTTTGCGGTTTCCAACCAGAATGGACATACAAAGGCTACCACCGGCGCTGCGATAAGTGAAGTGACGGTTGGTAATCTTAATAAAGAATTTGCAGTTTATCAACTTATTCTTGCATATCGCAAAAAAGGCCATCTTGTTTCAAAAACGAATCCTATAAGAGAAAGAAAAGACCGCCGTGCAAATCTGGCTCTTTCCTGGTTTGGACTTAGCGATGAAGATCTTAACACTCAATTTGAAGCCGGAAAATTTGCAGGAACCGGCAAGGCTACTTTACAGGAAATTGTTGCTCATTTAAAAAAATGTTATACAGAATCAGTAGGCATTGAATTTGACTCTATCAATGATCCGAAAAAAATTGATTGGATCATTAATGCGGCAGAGCATACTATGCTGGAACCTATTCCTTTAGACCAGAAAAGGAGGATTCTTCAGAAATTGAATGAAGGTGTGATGTTTGAAAAATTTCTTCATACCAAATATATTGGTCAAAAAAGATTCTCATTGGAAGGGGGTGAGAGTACCATAGCCGCTTTGGATGCTATCATCAATACTGCAGCCGATCACGAAGTCCAGGAAGTGGCAATAGGCATGGCTCACAGGGGAAGACTAAATGTACTTGCCAATATCCTTGGTAAAACTTATGAGCAGATATTTACCGAATTTGAAAGCAATTCAAAAGTAGATTTTACAATGGGAAGTGGAGATGTGAAATACCACAAAGGTTATAGTAGCGAAGTAAAAACTTTCAATGGTAAAACAGTTCATTTAAAACTGGCACCCAATCCTTCGCATCTTGAAGCGGTAGATCCTGTGGTTATGGGTTTTGCAAGAAGTAAGGCAGATGTTATCTACAATAGTGATTACGATAAAATATTACC
>DASSHD010000439.1:0-3499 GCA_035693085.1 Hanamia sp.
GTTTTGAAAGCACGCCAAGTTTGACTCCATATTGCGGACTATTGGCGGTTAAGATATCCGCAGTCACACTTGGAAACGCGCTTTGCTTTAGCGATAGGAGTAATGCGCCTTTTTTACTCACAACATAGGCTATTGCTGACCAATACCATTTAACGGGGATTCCTACATAATAATTTTTTGAAATTCTTTTTCTTCCCCAATAAGAACAGATAGCCTGTTGATCAAATTTTACATCATGTGTACAATAACCTAAAAGAATTAAATCAAATCTTTTCATAACTGATTTAACCTGCTTAGAGTTTTGTAAAAATTGTTGAAAATGTTTATCAAAATTTACATCATCTTCCATTATTATAGCCAAATCCAAATTATCCCTGATAATCTTTTGGTATAAATTATAATGTGACATCGCAACTCCTATTTCACCTAATTTCATGGTCGCGTCTTGCCCTTCGTCTTCTTTATACCAATGATTACTCCTTGCTCTCGATTTTTCTATAGTTTCTTCAGATAACAGTTTGCCGTCAATTGCTTCAAAAAATTCATATTTCAATTCATATAAATTCATCTGGCGAATTATCTCATTTCTTCTTTCTGGACTCCTTTTGAGGTTGATGACAAATATTTTTATCTGCTCCATTAAAAAGAATTCGTTATTGTTTTTCTTAAAAAGCGTTTCTTAATCTTATTAAATAATAATCCCATCCTATAAGTATTGGTTTGCTGATAATTATTTATGACTCTTTTCATCTTTTCATTTTCCTGTATCAATTCGATAGGTGAATCAAAATATTCCTGGTAAGTATCAGAATGATTGTTATAAAGTTTTAGAAGGTCCTTATAAACGCGCTTTTTATCTGTTAAACCTGAATGAAACATGGATACTTCCTTTTTCCTATAAAACAAACAGGTAAAAGGTAATTCTTTAACCGTTCCTCCATTTGCCAATAGGCTTATGAATAAATCCCAATCTTCAAATACCAGCATCGTTTCATCAAATCCTTTTGTACTATCATAATCACTGCGCCGGAACAAACTGCTTATGGTTATATAATTAACAATAAGAAAAGAACGAAGATCGTATCCTGGCATTTTTAATCGCGAATCAGCATTACCAAATAACTGAACTTCTCCTGTTACTGATTTCACATCTGTTTCGGTTTCCAAAATTGCAACGGCCTTTTCCAGGTAAATATTACTGATCCGGTCATCAGCATCTAAAGGCAAAATATATTTTCCGACAGACATTCTAATCCCAAAATTCCTTGCTGATGAATGGCCGCCGTTTTCTTTATAAAAGTATTTTATCCGTGAATCTTTTTTACAATACTTCATTGCCACTTCTTCCGTATTATCGGGTGAGCCATCATTAATGATAATGCATTCCCAATGTGGATAGGTTTGAGCCAACACACTATCTAACGCCTCTGGTAAAAAATGCGCATAATTATAACAGGGGACGATAACTGAAACTATAGGTGAATCAATTGGGTCCATTATTTCACCGAATGGTTTTTGGCGCCCATTAATATATGTTTTAACCAGCCGATAGAATCTTTATTAAGCCTGTGTACAGGATCCTGCAAAATGACCTTTAAGGCTTTACTAAAATTTGTAAATCTTGATCTTCCCTCCTTATTGATAGAGCCATTCAAAAGAGGCCATTCATATTCGAGGTATTTTCTTTTGGCTTTTTGTTTTAGCAAATCATCCTTCTGCATAAGCCAGAAATTCTTATACATCTGCCTGAAATCCCAGGCAAATTTTTCAGCAAGGGAAACTGATTTCGAATTTTCGTGCATTCTGAAATGAGCCAACACTTCATCTACATAACAGACGATACTATATTTCATTAAGTAACGCATCATGTATTCCTGGTCGAAACAAAAATGTAATTGTTCATTAAAAAAACCTGTTTCCTTTATATGATCCATGCGTAACCAAACAGCAGGCTGGTGATAGATTAATTCAACTTCCTTTTTTAGATATTCATTTATTTCCAGCTTTTGATTTTTAACTTTTTTCAATATTCCCTTCTCATTAAAATCAATCACTTCCCCCGCTACAATATCCGTATCTGCTGTTCTTTTAAATGCTTCTGCCACTTTTGAAAGAGCGCCTTCAGACAGGTAATCATCACTGTTGATCCAGTTGAAAATGGTACCTGTGCAATGTTTCAGTCCTTTGTTAATCGCGTGTGCCTGCCCGCGGTCATTTTCACTGACCCAAAAAGTTAAGCGTTGCTCATATTTTTTAATGATCTCAACAGAATGATCCGTACTACCTCCATCAATAATAATATATTCAAGGTTTGGATAGTTTTGATTGAGAACCGACAAAATCGTTTGCTCCAGGTAAATTCCCTGGTTGAATGAAGGAGTAATTATTGATATTTTAGGAAAATCCATTAGGAATAAGAACAGTAAACAATGGAATAATGCGAATTATTTTCAATCTTCATTCACCGTTTCGTTAAAGCTCTTTTTATGTTTAAAAGTAAAGGCGGTACCAATAATTTGATTTGAGATTTCATCCTGGCCTTGTATATTTCTTTTCTTGTGGGAACAATAATTTGTGATTGTCGGTATCGCTTTTGCTTTTCAACGTACGTACATGGTATTTCAGATAAAGCTTCAATTTTATTCTTTATCAACCTGGCATAATAATCCCGGTAAAATCTTTTTAACTCTGGATGGTTTTCAAAAGTATAGCGGTTATAATACTTAGACATCTTATCGGGTTCCTTAAATTTAAAATTACTAAAATGAAAAAAATATAAAGGAGAACCATCACCCATTTTAAAAGTATAATCATTTTCTTCCACGATTTTTCTTTCATGCAGATTCCAGGGCGCTGCATTCAATCCCGGATTTTTTAAAATTTTTACTTTCTCATAAAAGAGGGGCACAAAATTGATCCACAACTGGTCAACAAAAAAGCCGTTTAAAGTATCATGAAAACCCACTGAAAGAATTCTTTCTTCCCACCAATCGAGGAAACCGCCGGGGATGGTACAGTTCCTGTGGATTCCAATAAACCCCAGGTTATAAAGGCCATAATTTAAAAAATTATTTTCGCCCGGTTCTTTCCCATCAAGCGCAATAGGGCTTTGAATGTGTGGTGTCAGTAAAATATTATTGTCTTTAAAAGCATCCTCCAATATTTGTAATGAATAATAAACTGAAATATCCGGATCAAGATAACAAACTGTGTTTACTTCAGTATCGTGGTTAAAAATATATTTAAAATAAGATGCCTTTACGCTTGTATTAAATTCTACAATAGTATATTTTTTCCAAAGATTTTCAAAGTCCCGAATACCTATTTGCGCCACCGGCAAAATGGTATAAGGTTCAAAAGATTGATAATTTATTTCCGTATTTAATTCATCAACCAATCCTATTATGAATTTATATCCGGGATTAAACCTTATCAGGCTGTCTCCTAAAGTTTTTGCCTGGGCGAGATAGTTATTGGAACAAAGTGTGAAGAAGGTATT
>DASSHD010000440.1:0-13406 GCA_035693085.1 Hanamia sp.
GATGGATTCGAGGTAGCGGCTATCACACCTCAATACCGCTCTGCCGCTTACACAGAGCTGAGTAAAATAAAATTGCAACAAAAGAATTATAAATTATCTTTTGAATATGCTGGTAAAAGCTTGGTGAATAATTCTGAAAATATATCCGCATTGCAATTGCAATATGTTTGTGCACGGTTAATGGGAAACAAAAGTGAGCAGGAAAAAATAAAAGCAAGGATTCTGCATTTAGACCCGATGAATCATTTCATCCGTTTTGAAGAATATTGGCAAAATAAAAATGCAGTAAACAAACAATTATTCACTTTTCTTATTCGGGATGAATTACCTCAACAAACATATCTTGATCTGGCAATTTGGTATTCCAACATTAATCTTAATGAAGAAAGCGAAGCTGTGCTGGATGCCTGCCCTCAAAAAGATGATGAAATATTGTATTGGCTGGCATGGCTGCACAGGGATGATAATAATGCTGAAGAATATTTGAAAGAGGCAAATAACGGTAACGCATATCTTGTTTTCCCTTTTCGGTCAGAAACTGTTCCTGTAATGCAATGGGCTATTAATAAATCACCAGACTGGAAAAGCCGGTATTACATGGCATTAATTGACGCTTTTCATGAACATAAAGTAAAAGCATTGCAATTATTAGGAGAAGTAAAAGCGCCGGAAAGCTTTGCCCCTTTTTATGTTTTGCGTTCCCGGTTACGAAACTCTGCCGATGTTCAAAGTATTCAATCTGATTTATCCAAAGCACAGCAGATTGATAAAAACGATTGGAGATATGGCAAATACCTTTGTCAATTTTTATTATCCCAAAAACAATACAAAGAGGCTTTGCAGGTGATTGAACCTTATTCTAAAAAAGACAAAGGAAATTATATGGCGGGATTACTCTATGCCCGATGCCTGATGTTGAACAAAAATTATTCTGAGGCGGAAAAAATATTCGATCACATTAATATCCTTCCTTACGAAGGAGCAAATGAAGCGCATAAATTATATGTCCAAACGAAATTAAATCTCGCATTACAATTCTTGAAGGCGCATAAATATAAAACAGCGTTGCAAAAAGTAAATGAGGCCCGCCAATGGCCTGAAAGGCTTGGCGCAGGCGCTCCTTATCCTGATATGATAAAAAATACCCTGGAAGATGATATTCAAAAACTCATCAACCAAACAAAGGATGGACAAAAATTAACTGATAGTGTTATTGAAGATTATGAAAAAAGTGTGAATGGTGTTGATAATTTTTAACTTGTGATTACTTAAAACAATTATTCAATCGCGACAACTGGAAAACTGGCACTTTGGTCATCTGAATTATGCTTTTGTAAGGAACGTTTATTTTATATAGAAATGTTTGCGTCACAGTAAATGAACCTACCTGCCGGTAGGCAGGCAATTAACGTAGATTTGTAAACGCTCATAATTACTCCTTTCTCCTTTTGCAACAAAGACAGGAGTGATCCTAAAAATCACACAAACACCAGGTGTAAATTTTTATCCAATTATTAAATACCTTTAAAAATAAGTTTCCAATAAAAAGTTTTTTTCTTAAAACTAATTTATTAAAAATTTACCATTAAAAATGAAAAAAGCATTCCTCTTTGTCTTTTTATTAAGCCTCTTATCAACCTTTCAATTAAAAGCCCAGCAAAAGCCCAATGTCTTAATTCTTTATACTGATGATTTGGGATATGGTGATCTAAGTTGTTATGGCGCTGCTGCTATTTCCACGCCGCATATTGATTGGCTTGCGGAGAACGGATTGCGTTTTACGGATGCCCATTGCACGGCTTCTACCTGTACTCCGTCAAGGTTTTCAATACTCTCCGGCAGGTATGCATGGCGAAAAAAGGGAACGAATATTTTACCTGGGAATGCTAATCTCACTATTCCAACTGATATTACTACGTTACCAAAAGTTTTTCAACGCGCCGGATATTTAACCGGAGCAGTTGGTAAATGGCATTTGGGCTTAGGTAATACTTTCCCTATTGACTGGAACAAAGAAGTGTCGCCGGGACCAGGCGAAATCGGGTTTGATTATTCTTTTATTTTTCCTGTACTGCCGATCGCACACCTACCGTTTTTATGGAAAACCAAAAAGTAGTTGGATTAGATATTTCTGATCCGATCTCAGTAAGTTATAAACAACCATTCCCCGGCGAACTTTTAGGCAAAGATCACCCTGAAATGTTGAAGATGAAAAACGATCCGATGCAGGGACACGATCAACACATTGTAAACGGTATCGGCCGCATTGGATATATGCAGGGCGGCAAGCGTGCGGAATGGACTGATGAAGAACTTGGTTACACCTTCAATACCAAAGCCATTGATTTTATAGATGAGAGTATAAAAGAAAAGAAACCTTTCTTTTTATATTATGCCATTCATGATATTCATGTTCCACGAATGCCTGCTACAGAGTTTAAAGGAAAAAGTAAGTTGGGCTACCGCGGCGATGCTATTTTGGAAATGGATCATAGCGTGGGAATAATTTTGCGTGCTTTAAAAGAGCGGGGAATACTGGATAATACCTTGATAGTTTTCAGTAGCGACAATGGTCCTGTTTTGAATGATGGTTATTTGGACAATTCGGTTGAAACCGCAGTGGCGGAGCATTACAAACCCGCTGGTATTTATCGCGGAGGAAAATATAGTGTGTTTGAAGGAGGAACCCGTGTACCGATGATGGTTTATTGGCACGGTAAAATAAAACCAAATACAGTTTCTAATGCCATGTTTACACAAATAGATTTGATGGCTTCGTTTGCAAAAATGCTCAATGAAAAATTACCTGAAAATGAATTTACCGACAGCCGTGATTATTTTTCCACATTAACAGGAGAAGAAAAAATAAGCAGGAATTTTATTATCGAACAGCCGGAAAACCGGGCTTTGGCTATTGTAAAAGACGGATGGAAATATATTACACCAAGTAATGGACCTGCGCTTATGAAGTATGTAAACATAGAAAGTGGTTATAGTAAAGAAGATCAATTGTATAATTTAAAAGATGATCCACAGGAATTGCACAATCTTGCATTAAAATATCCTGATAAACTATTGGAACTAAAAAATCTTTTAAAGAAAACGGAGGATAGTTATAAGTAACTATTGATACCTGTAGGTTTTTAAAATTGGCAGGTATTTAAAATAACAATCTTTAATAAAAGCCTGCCTGTCCGGTAGGTAAGGAACTTCACATTTAGTGAAGTATAAAATGAGCAAACGAACAGATTGATATTGAATACATTTTATTTTTAATCTTTGCAAATTAGGTAGTCCACTACCTAATTTGCAAAGATTATTTATATTTGAAAAATGATAAAGAGAATACTTGGTGAGCAAATAAAACGAATGGCGGCCAAGATGCCGATAATTTCAATTACAGGGCCGCGCCAGTCCGGAAAAACGACTTTAGCAAAACAATGTTTCCCCGATTATGATTATCTGAATTTAGAAAACCCTGACGTGTTTGCGACTGCAAAATCGGACCCAAGGTTATTTCTCAGCCAGCATAAAAGGGGCTTAATTGTTGATGAAGTACAATTGATGCCTGAATTGTTTTCTTATCTTCAAACCATCAGTGATGAAAATAATAAATCAGGAGAATTTATCTTAACCGGTTCTCAAAATTTTTTAATGTCGGCGAAAATTTCGCAAAGTCTTGCGGGAAGGGTTTTTATAACTCACCTGTTACCCTTTAGCATAGAAGAATTAAAAAAATCGGATGAGTGGAAAGATAATTTTAATCAATTTATTTTTAAAGGATTTTATCCAAGAATTTATGATAAGGATATTTCGCCCGATTTATTTTATCCCTCTTATATTCAAACTTATACGGAGCGTGATATACGCCAGATCATCAATGTTTCTAATTTGAATTCTTTCCAAAGGTTTATGCGTTTAGTTGCCGGGCGCACCGGTCAGTTGCTCAACTATAGTAGTATTGCAAATGAATTGGGACACGAATTGAAAACTATTAAATCGTGGTTTAATATTTTAGAAGCCAGCTTTGTGATTTTCTTTCTTCAACCTCATCACAAAAATTATTCAAAGCGGTTAGTGAAAACACCGAAACTTTATTTCCATGATACCGGTTTAGCGTGTAGTTTATTAGGCATTAAAAATGAAAATGAAATAAATTTACATTGGGCAAAGGGAGCATTATTTGAAAATATGATTATAGCGGATACCATGAAAAATTATTTGAACAGAGCGCAATTCCCTTCTATGTTTTTTTGGCGCGATAGTACCGGAAATGAACTGGATTGCCTTATAGAAGATGCTTTACGGGTTAAATGTCTGGAAATTAAAACATCCACGACACTTCATCCTGATTTTTTTAAGGGATTAAATTATTATAAAAATCTAAGTAAATCAGACGAAGAGAATTTGTATTTAATTTACGGCGGTGCAAAAAATGTGAGGCGCAAAGAAGCTAACGTCCTTAGCTGGAAAAATACAGTTGATTTAATATAAGCGTAACAATAATGAGTCCTTCAACAAAAAAAATGTAGTTATGAAAAAAAAAATCTTTCAAAAAGTATTTATTTTCCTGTTGATGTTTTTCTCCGTTTTATCAGTAAAAGCGCAACAAAAACCCAACATCGTTTATATTTTTGCTGATGATCTCGGCTACGGCGACCTCGGTTGCTATGGTCAAACAAAAATTGAAACGCCAAATATAGATGCATTGGCAAAAAAGGGAATGTTGTTTACCCAACATTATGATATGCCGGTTTGTGCGCCATCACGGTATTGCCTGATGACAGGCATCAATTCAGGCAAGGCTTTCATCCGAGGAAATGATGAATGGGCCACAAGAGGAGACGTTTGGAATTTTAAGGCCATGGAAGCAAACCCTTCATTGGAAGGACAGTTACCAATACCGGATTCTACGATTACCATTGCTAAATTATTAAAAGCCGCTGGTTATAAAACTGCTCTCGTAGGCAAATGGGGATTGGGAGCGCCAATGACTGCGGGAGAGCCAAACAATCAGGGATTCGATTATTTCTATGGTTCTTTATGTCAACGACAAGATCACCAATATTATCCGGCTCATCTTTGGGAAAATACTTTTCGAGTACCAATGAATAATAAAGTTCAGGACCCTAATATTAAATTCCCCGAGAATCTTGATTCACTGGATCCCGCAAATTATAAGATATACAGTCAAAAAGATTATTCTCCGGATTTCATGCTGGATGCTGCTTTACGGTTTTTAGATTCCTGTAAGCATCAGCCATTTTTTCTTTATTATCCAAGCCCTTTGCCACATGCGTCTATGCAGGCGCCTGCAAATTTAGTTGCATACTATCACAAAAAATTCGGAGATGAAAAGCCGTTTATGGGTGGTAGTTATGTTCCCTGCCGGTATCCGCGTGCCACACGTGCAGCAATGATTACTTTATTAGATACACAGGTAGGAGCTATCATAAAAAAATTAAAAGAGCAAGGTGTTTATGATAATACCATTATTGTATTCTCCAGTGACAATGGTTCTTCAAACGAGGGTGGTGCGGACTGTGAATATTTTGACAGCAATGGACCTTTTAAAAATGAATTTGGATGGGGCAAGGGGTTTTTGTATGAAGGCGGTATTCGTATGCCGCTGATAGTTGTTTGGCCTGGAAAAATAAAAGCAGGAAGTAAAAGCGACTTGCTAAATGCTAACTGGGATTTCGTGCCTACAGCTTGTGAAGTGGTTAAAATAAAACCACCAAAAAATATAGATGGCATCAGTTATCTTTCTACTTTGTTAGGTGAAGAAAGCAAACAAAAGAAACATCCTTTTCTTTATTGGGAATTCCCTCAATACGGTGGCCAGCAGGCAGTACGCCTTGGCAAATGGAAAGGTATCAGAATGAATATCAAAAAAGGAAACATGAAAATTCAGTTGTATGATTTGGATAAGGACATACAGGAACAAAATGATATAGCTTTGGAACATCCTGAAATCGTAAAACAAATTGAAGTCATTATGAAAAAGGAGCATCATACTCCCGCTGTAGATGAATTCAGGATGGAAGCGCTTGATGGTAATTAAAAGAATAGAAAGAATTAAAGCATATGATTAGGTAGATTAATCGCAAAGCTTTTGTGAAATTCATTTTGGAAGAATGACTTCCCAAAATGAATTGCCACTTGCTTTAGCATGTGGCAATATTTATTAAAGTCTATAGGCTTTAGCCAAAATTCTAAATAAAGTTTTTGGCTAAAGCCCGAAAAAACTTCATCCAATTTCCCGGGTTGAAACCCGGGACAATTGAAAAAATCATTGAATTGCGAACAATCTACCTAATCCTATTAAAGCAAGTAAATAAGAATCTTCAATAAATGTTGCTTTACTGAACTTTTGGAAAGTTATTTTATTGATCAAATTCAAAAGGCTAACCAAATAAACTTTCCAAAAGTTTTTTAAAATAAAATACGCTGCAACTAAATACAAATCTTCAAATAAAGTTGCTTTACTGTATGCATCCTTGTTTTAATTTCTTATACTCCATGCGTTGTAGAGAAGATATTTTTCAGGTTTTTATACCTATTTTTACCCATCATATATTCAGGATTGAATTATCAACATTATTGAGTGTATGATTGTACTTATTCGTATTAACTATTTTTAAAACTTTATTAAAACACATTTATGGCACATATTAAATTAATGAATGAGCAATTGCCCGGAATCGTAGGCCTGTTCAATTTCCGGCCCGCTACTGCTAAACCTCTTTGTGAATTGGCTGAAGTATTATTAAGAGGCCCTTCTACTCTTTCAAGTGGTGAAAGAGAAATGATTGCATCCTATGTTTCCTGGAAAAATGATTGTCATTTTTGTCATACTTCTCATGGCGCTTCGGCATCTCATCATCTCGACACCGGCCTTTCCCTGATTGACGATCTGAAAAAAGACTTTAAAGAACCAAATGTTTCTCCCAAATTGAGATCTCTTGTGAACATAGCGGCTAAACTGCAGGAAAGTGGGAAATCCGTTCTTCCTGATGATGTCACAAAAGCAAAAGAACAGGGAGCTACTGACCAGGAAATACATGATACAGTATTAATTGCCGCTGCCTTTTGCATGTATAACCGTTATGTAGATGGATTGGGAACCTGGGCTCCAAAAGAAAAAGAAGCATACGATGAAATGGGTTACAAGCTTGCTCATGAAGGATATCTTCAACCGGAAGAGGTCTGAGAAATGCAAGTTGGCTTTGCAAATAAAGACGGCTTTAATTAGCTGGTGAATTTTATTTATAGTTGAATGAATTAACAGAAATTTTCGTCTGAATAAATAGGTTTAAAATTTACCGAAAAACAAATTGGCTACATTTGTTTTATTAGATTTATTAATTCCAAAAAAATTTAGAAATGAATACTACAACACAACCCGTGAGCGACTTTGTAAGCCTACTTGATAATAGCAACAACATTATATTTAACATGACTCCTGAAGAGGCTTCTGCCGCTGTAATCTCCGGTGATGCAGAGCGGGTGAGAAAAATAGAAGGGCAATTTGCAATAGTAGAAAAAGTAGGCCAACATGTATATATGGCGCGTTCTATCGGAAGGCCCATGCGTTATTTCCTGGCTAAACAAGTGTCCGGCCCCCTGCTTATTGTTGCTGAAAGGATTGATGAAATTTATAATTATTTAAAAACAAAAGGGCTTCATACACAGTTCCATCCTTCTTATACAAGGATGGTGCCTGCGCATTATGTAGTCCAGTTAGAAGTAGTAGGTTGCCCGGATCCTAACCCTGTTTATACCCGATTTTTTGAGCCAAAAAGAAACAGCTTAACCAATGACCTGGATGTAATCGGCAAAACTTATATTGGGGCGCTGGCTAATGAATGTCAGAAATGGTTATTATCAATTCCTAAACAGGAACCAATAGGCGTATTGTTTTCGGGGGGAATTGATAGTGGGTCGGTCTTCTTAGTACTTTATCATCTGATGCTTAAACTTGGCCTTTCACCGCAACGTTTAAAAGCGTTTACACTTTCTGTAAACAATGGTCCGGATGCCGAGCAGGCTCACCAATTCCTCGACCAATTAGGATTGTCTATTTTCCTCGAGGTAATTGATGTACCACAATCAGCTCTTGACTATAAAGAAGCTATTAAAATCATTGAGGATTATAAACCTCTTGATCTTGAATCTGCTACCATGTCTATGGCCTTGTGCAAACAAATACGTGAACTTTATCCTGATTGGAAATATCTTGCTGATGGAGATGGAGGAGATGAAAATTTGAAAGATTATCCAATACAGGTAAATACAGAACTCACAATCCGTAGTGTATTGAATAATACAATGCTCTACCAGGAAGGATGGGGCGTTGATAAAATCAAACATTCATTAACTTATTCCGGTGGTCAAAGCCGCGGCCATGTTCGTTCCTACGCCCCTGCCAGGTTATTAGGGTTTAATGGATTTAGCCCTTATGCATTGCCAAATGTTATTGAAGTTGCGGAAGGCATTCCCTTTATTCAATTGACCAATTGGAGCGAAGAAGCTCTTTATGCATTAAAAGGAGAAATAACAGGTAGAGGAGTAAAGGCTATTACAGGTATTGATATGCCGGTATTTGAAAAGCGCAGGTTTCAAAGAGGTGCAGTTTCTGAAAGTACATTTAAGCAATTATTCCCCGGGAATGAGATGGAATACCGGTCATATTTTCATTCGCTTTATGCATAACAATAAGGAAATCGAAAAGCTTCGTCCTCCCAAAAATTCTTTAGATCCTAATATTCCATACCATTTCCTGCATGAGGAGGAACCCGACAAGGAAGGGAAGTTGCAAGGGGTGAATACTATATTTCTCACCAGCAAAGAATGTTCTTTTAAATGCCTGATGTGTGATCTATGGAAAAACACTCTAAGCGGTCCAACGCCTCCCGGAACAGTTTTAAAACAATTAGATTATGCCCTGGAAAGGTTACCGGGAGCGGATGTGATCAAGCTTTATAATAATGGTAACTTCTTTGATCCGAAGGCCATTCCACTTTCAGATTATCCGGAAATCATTGAAAGGTTGAAGTCTTATAAAAGGATTATAGTTGAAAATCATCCCAAGCTTTGTGGGGATATTTGTTTGGAATTTAGCGAAAGGATTAATGGAACACTTGAGATAGCCATGGGCCTTGAAAGTATTCACCGGGATGTTTTGCCAAAATTGAATAAACAAATAACTACTCAAGATTTTAAAAATGCCGCAACCTTTCTAAGGAATCATGATATCGATGTTCGTGCTTTCATTCTTTTAAATCCACCATACCTTACAGACAAGGAAGAGAACATTGAATGGACATTCAAATCTGTTCAGTTTGCTTTTGATAGCGGAGCCGGTTGTTGTTCTATTATTCCAACACGATCAGGAAACGGGATAATGGAAGTACTTCAAAAAGAGGGAAATTGTGTTCCGCCAACACTGGATGCATTGGAAGAAGTATTTGAACGCACACTTGCATTGCAACGCGGTCGTATGTTTGTTGATACCTGGGATATTGGTTTTCTCTCCAATTGTTCCATTTGCTTTGAAGCCAGAAGGCATCGTTTGGAAACTATGAATTTAAATCAGAAAATTTATCAGCCGATAGCCTGTAGCTGTCATGGAAACCATGTCTGAAATCGCCGACAATCAATATGATATTTTGATTGCAGGTTCTGGTTTTGCCGGATCCCTGACTGCTTTGATTTTTTATAACATGGACTTTAAGGTATGTCTTATTGAAAAAGGACAACATCCGCGTTTTGCCATAGGTGAATCTTCTACACCCATAGCGGATATTATTTTACGTGAACTGGCATTGAAATACAACATGCCGTGGTTACATGATTTTTCAAGATATGGAAGCTGGCAAAAATCACATTCTGAAATTGTTTGTGGACTGAAAAGAGGATTTAGTTTTTTCAAACATTATCCGGGAGAAAAATTTACAACAGACAACAATCATAAAAATGAACTTCTTGTTGCTGCAAGTTCAGACGACCTACAATCAGATACGAACTGGTTACGTTCGGATTTTGATGCTTTCCTCGTAAATAAAATAAAAGAAACTAATATTACCTATTTTGATCTTACAGATATTGTTTCAGCAAAAAGAGATAAGCAATGGGAATTTCAGACTTCCCGTTTAGAAAAGATTATTTCTATTCATGCTTCCTTTTTTATAGATGCTACCGGTGGAGATGGATTGCTCAAAAAAATTATGGGCGTCACATCGTCATCTGATGAATTTTTGACGGATTCATTCGCTTTGTTTTCTCACTTCGACAACGTTCCGAGGTGGACTGAAATGCTACAAAAGGATGGTATCCCAACAAAAGATTTTCCTTACGACCCGGACAACTCCGCACTTCATCAAATACTTGACGAAGGTTGGTTATGGCAACTCCGGTTTAATAATGGACGAACCA
The DNA here is from genome assembly GCA_035693085.1 of Hanamia sp. Lineage (GTDB taxonomy): Bacteria > Bacteroidota > Bacteroidia > Chitinophagales > Chitinophagaceae > Ginsengibacter. The sequence goes on from DASSHD010000440.1 coordinate 10,438, forward strand.
GTTTGGGTTTGGTGCTTAATAACCATTTACAATCTTTCAAAAATATACAAACGGAAGAGATATGGAATCATATCATAGAAAAATATCCTTCTATAAGTAAAATAACAGAGGGGGCTTCACTCTCACCACAACCGGGTAAGATGATCAGGTCAGGAAGATTACAAAGGAAAGCAGAACAATGCTACGGAAAAGGATGGGTGGCGCTTCCGAATACTGCAGGTTTTGTGGATCCATTATTTAGTACCGGAATTGCTCATTCACTTTCGGGAATTAAAAAGATTGCCGATATCTTTTATCATAACAGGAAGAATGAGGATTTACTTTACGAGGGTTTAAAAGAATATGAAAAGAAAATTTTTGAAGAATTAAAATTAATGGATCTGCTTATTGCAGGAAGTTATAAGACAATGGATCACTTTGAGCTTTTCAATTCATGGTCCATGCTTTATTTTACTGCTACTATTGCTTACGAGAAGCGACTTCTAAAAGGTGAACCTTCCGGCTATTTCCTAAATGCAGATAGTTCGTATATTAGTGATATTGTAGAAAAGTCTTACTCTGATTTATTGGGAATAATAGAACGTCAGAAACCATCCAAAGAAGATGTAAGGCGCATTACCCAAATGATAAAGAATCGGATAGAGCCAATAAATACAGCAGGTTTGCTTGACCCTTCATTCAAAAATATGTATCATCACACCGCAGCATCGTTGTAAAATACATTCAGGCATCACTGTGTGTGTCACTTACCTGAATATTATTCCACTTTGACAAAAAATGTAGTTTCTAAATATAGAAACATTCTGTACCTTCGCAGAAACTAATTCAATTGCAATATTTTCAGACGCGATTTTTAGAAGAGGCGGATAAATTCATTGCCAGGCTTGAACCAAAAGCAGCAAGAAAAGTTTTTTATAACATTGACCTTGCTGGACAAAGCAATGACCCAACGTTATTTAAAAAATTGAAAAAAGAAATTTGGGAATTCAGAACAAAGTTTGGCGGAAAGGAAATACGCTTACTTGCATTTTGGGACAAAGAAGATGAAACAGAAACTTTGGTTATGGCAACACATGGCTTCATAAAAAAGGGAGGCAAAGTGTCTGAAAATGAAATTGAAAGAGCTGTTAACATCAGGAGAAAATATTTTGAAAATAAACATAAAAAATAATATTATGGCAAAGACAGCAATGAAATCATATTCTCTGGCTGAAATGAAAGACAAGTATATCGGTAAAAAAGGAACACCAGACAGAGATGAATACGAATATGAACTTCGCATGGACGTTTTGGGTCGGATGATAAAAACTGCAAGACAAAAACGCAATCTGACACAAGAACAATTAGGTAAACTTGTTGGTGTTCAAAAGGCACAAATTTCTAAACTTGAAAGCAGCGCAAACAGTGCTACAATTGATACAATCTTAAAAGTGTTTGAAGCATTAAAAGCTGACATTCATTTTAACGTTACACTTGAAAATCATCATTTACAGCTTATGTGATAGACCGGTGAACGTGCAATATCGGTTAGTAATAAAGGTATTGAAATACAAATGCTGAATTTTAGTAATTCTATTGTGCCTTAATGCAAGAAATGGATGAAAGATTCCCTTTACTGCCGAACAGTAAAACAATAAAGAAGGATCATTCAGATCTATTTTCGATCCCTAATCTTACAGCATTTCTGAAATCATAATCACTTACTTTCCGCGTGTTATATTTTTCCTGGTATTCCCTGTGAGTTTTATCTGTAGGATATCTTACATTTTTACCATAAGGGTAGGACGGCATCGCATGAAAAGGTAGCGGAGCAACAGTTTGTCCATACGCTGTATTCAGGTCGCCATCTTTCACCCATCCCTCACTGTAAATAAGAAAATCTCTCTTCCAGCCTTTTGGCAATAGGGGAACATTTTTAGCATCAAAATCTATGGAAACCTGGTCTCCTGAATTGGCGATAATGTACTCGTCATCTGCTTTCTTTAATAAAGGTAATACGTCTCCATAACGTGTATAATATCCTGTAAGGTCTCTCCATTTTTGTCCCTTACTTACATTATAATAATCAAACCATTGAGGCCCGTAAGGTCCGCCTTTCTGAAAGGAAGATGAATAACCACGATAATGTAATTGTGCATTCACCATTTTCAAATCATGCATTTTTACTGGTGCTTTTACATGCCCGGTTGAGAAAAATATATGATCCCAATAAATTTGCATATTGGTTCTAATTCTTACTCTTCTGTCATTAGCAGTTAAAAATTTACCTGAAAGATTCACGATAACCATTTTATCTCTTCCCATGGGATAACCAATATCTTTTATCACAGTTTGCCATTTTCCTTCTTTATTAATTACCTGCAAAGAAGGTGGATGCAATTGCCATTTTTTTGTTTGAGTAAGTTCTGTGTTGATGCTGGCATCTGTTGGGAAAATCCATCCTCTCAAAAATAAATGCAATTGATCCACTACTGCTTTCTTTCCCAGGTCTAAAATCAAATCATGTTCCTTAGCAACTCCCTGGAATTTTCCTAACGAAAAATTTGATATATATTGAAAATCATATTTGCTGATTTTTGGCATTAAATTATTCCCAAAACCATCTGTAGCAGAAACCGGCAAATTCTGATGAGATACCAGGTAAACTTTTCTACCAGGGTAAGGTGGAGCAACAAACCGCTCGTCAGCAAAAGCACTCACTGAATCAGGATGATCTACTGCAACCAGTTCTGCTTTATCTAAATAAACCGCTTCCCATAATTCCTCAGAAATCTTAATGGAATAAACGCCGTCTTTAGGTTTTAGATTTTCTCCGGGAATAAGAAGATATTCCTTTGAAGGATTAGAATATGCAAATGTGGTATCGGTTCCATGAATGGCCACAGGTATGCCGAGAGCGCTTCTCCACAACATGTCTTTCTGGAATTCATATTTTTTACCGTTCCATGTGAAAAGGAAAGGGCAAGATC
>DASSHD010000441.1:0-4851 GCA_035693085.1 Hanamia sp.
GCTCATTATTTCATCTGCAAGTTGCTACCTGCTTACTTATATTATTGCACATATAGATTTAATGGTGTTGAGAAAAAAATATCCTGGCCACAAACGGCCCTACAGATCTCCTATGTTTCCACTATTGCAGATAGTGGGCATTGCAGGAATGATATATGCCTTCATTAACAACGCACCCACCCCGCAATTGAGGCTGAAAGTATATATCAATGCTGCCTTCTTTATGATGGCTATTGCCGTATATGCATTCTTTAGGGTAAAATATAAAATGAAAAAAGGCCTGCTGGAAACCGAATCAATTGAACAGGTTATAAAAGATTAAATAATGAATATCAAATAAAATGATCACCTTAAAATAAAACAATTGGAACCAACCAAAACTTCCAAAAAAAGATTAATCTCCATCATTGCAGCATCCTCTGCAGGTACGCTTATTGAGTGGTACGATTTTTTTATTTTTGGAAGTTTAGCTACCATTATTTCCACTGAATTTTTTCCAAAAGATAATCCTGTCGCGGCGTTCCTTGCCACGCTGGCTACCTTTTCTGCGGGGCTTGTGGTACGGCCCTTCGGCGCTTTGTTCTTTGGACGGCTGGGCGATATCATCGGGCGCAAATATACTTTCATGGTCACGTTGATTTTAATGGGTGGTTCCACTGTTGGCATGGGCTTAGTGCTGGGTTATGAATCCATCGGATTTTTTGCACCACTTATCGTACTTATCTTAAGGCTATTGCAAGGATTGGCCATCGGCGGCGAATACGGCGGCGCTGCCACTTATGTTGCAGAACATGCTCCCGTAAACCAAAGAGGCTTTTGGACATCCTGGGTGCAGGCTTCTACCGGCCTCGCTTTCGTACTTTCTATAACCGTGATTTTACTCACTAAGAGTTTAATGGACAGCAGTTCATGGGAAAGCTGGGGTTGGCGCATTCCATTTTTAGTTTCTGTTTTTATGGTAGCAGTATCGGTGTATATGAGAAAAAGAATGTCTGAATCTCCGCTATTTACCAAAGCCAAAGCGGAAGGTAAAACCTCATCCAATCCTCTGAAAGAATCGTTTGGCAACAAAGCGAATTTAAAAGTGGTACTTCTCGCTTTTTTAGGGCTTACAGTGGGCGGGGGTGTCATAGGATGGGTTGGGTTTTATGCACAAAGCTTTTTAATCAGAACAGTGTCTCTGGACTATGAGCAGGCAAACCAGGTAATGATATTTGGAATATTAATTGGCATTCCTTTCTTCTTTTTGTTTGGTTGGTTGAGCGACAGGATAGGCCGGAAGTATTTGTTGATGTTGGGAATTTTAGCAGGAATAACAGGGTTTCGCCCGATCTTTAATAATATGTACCAGGTTACCAACCTTCAACATAAAATAGAAAACAAGGGTGCTAAAATCATTACAACAGAAACACAACCGCTTCCGGGAAATCATTCTTTATTTATAAGCGCAACCCAACATTTTTATACAGATGGCACCATTAGCAAAGAAATAAAAAAGAATATAACTGATAAGGTTACACGGAATGAAGAAATGCTTACAACCATAAAAGTTACCAATACTGATAAATGGAAATTGATCTTCCTGGTCTTTTTACTGGAATTTATTTTCACTCTTTCCTTTGGGCCGCTTGCAGCATTTATTGTTGAAATGTTTCCATTGAATATCCGATACACTTCTATTTCATTACCCTACCATTTCGGCTATGGGATATTTGGCGGTATGGCTCCTTACTTTGCCAGTTACTTATCCCAAAAGGCAAGCGAAGCAGGGAAGCCAGATTATTATCTCGCAGGATTGAATTATCCAATCTTGTTGATGAGCATAAGTTTAATAATCGGGTTGATTTATTTAAAAGAAAATAATCGTGAACATTCCTTTCGGATAATACCTGCATCAATCATGAATCAAATAAAAAAATGGTTGGGAATTGTATGGATTGCGTTGGGATTACTCGCTGCCTGGTATGGAATTTTTAAAATGGGCATACCCAAAATCATTTCGGGAAATCAGGAAGATATTGTCTTTGGAATTATCATCATGCTCATCATAACACCGGTTGCAGCTCTTGGATTATTCTTTTTTGGAAAATATGCATTGCAGGGAGAATATGATGAATAAAATAAATTAAGGCCTGTTATTTGAAAATTACAGTAAACAAACAAATACCGTGAATTTTTATTTTAGAGAACATCTATACTAAAACAATAAAATGAAGTGATAACAAGAAAAGAAGTGTGTTTTAAATTATCGCCGGTTGATGGAGACAGTAAACAAATAAATACCATGAATTTCTATTTTCCTTTTTGACAACCCCGATATTGAAACAATAAAATGAATTGATAGAATTGATTGATAGAATAAATCGGTAATTCAATCTTTATTAGCATCTTCATTCATTATACTTTAAAGAATCAAATCAAAACTAAACATGGCCAATACAAAAACAGATGAAGGCTTAGAAAGAGTTATAGGTGTGTCCGGGCTTGCTCTTACGATTCTCAATTTTACTATTGGTGCGGGTATTTTTGTTTTACCTGCAATCATTAGTATTCAATTGGGTTCCTACGGTATTTTTTGCTATATTTTTTGCTCAATTGTATTGGGAGCCATCATGCTTTGCTATGCAGAAATTGGAAGCAAGGTCACAACCAGCGGTGGAAATTACGCTTATGTAGTAGCTGCGTTTGGAGTTTTTCCCGGCTTTATTATTAACTGGCTTTACTTTTTTGCGTGGTCTATTTTAAGCGATGCTGCATTAATGAATATTATTGCTGATTCCCTGGCGGTAGTATTTCCTGTTTTCTTAAATTCATGGTTCCGGGCTTTCTTCTTTTTTACGTTGATAAGCTTAATGGTATTATTGAATATACGTGGTGCTAAACAGGGCATTGCTTTTATAAAATTTGTTACTGTCATAAAATTATTGCCCCTGGCAGCGATTATCATTTTTGGTTTTTTTCACGTTAAAGCAATTAATTTTAATTGGGAACATTTTCCATCATTCAGCACATTTGGCAACACTGCTCTTATTTTATTTTTTGCATTTTTCGGTTTCGAGTCAGCGCTTACTGTGAGTGGCGAAATAAAAAATCCAAAACGTACCGTACCATGTGGAATTTTGCTGGCAGGATTATTAATACTTGTTTTTTACCTTCTTCTTCAAACGATCACACAGGGAGTATTGGGTACAAATATGGAGGCTGTAAAAGATGCGCCATTGGCAGCGATTGCAGAAAGAATTGTCGGGCCTGCCGGAGCCATTGTTCTTTTACTTACGGCAGCCTTCTCCTGTTTCACAAATGTTTTTGGAGACATACTTGCTACTCCACGGTCACTTTTTGCCGGTGCTAACGATGGATTGTTTCCAAAATTCCTGGGCAAAGTACACCCAAAATTTGCAACACCACATTTGGCTATTATATGTTATGCTGCATTGATTTTTATTATTTCAGTTTCGGGAGGTTTTAAGCAACTGGCAATTTTAGCAAGTGCCTCTTTACTTCTTGTTTATCTCGCAGTTATTTTGGCAACCATTAAAATGAGAACAGAAAAGCAGGAAGGTTCCGATAAAACTTTCAGAATTCCCGGGGGGCTGATCGTTCCTTGTATCGCCATTGTAGCTATTAGCTGGATGCTTACCAGCCTGGGTAAATGGGAAATTCTTTCAACAATTATTTTTATAGCGGTTGTTTGTGTAATTTATTTAGTGATGAAAAAAATTAAAAAAGAAAAAATAACAATAAGTACGGACATACCTTAGAGTAGGTAATTCATCATTATTTGTTTATGAAAATTGAGGTATAAAATATAAGAAAGGATCAAATTTTTAATCAAAAGTGGTTTTAATAAACCTGTAATTGAGAGTGCCATAGATTTGTTAGAAAACTAATAAAGAGAAAAAAGCAAACAGAATAAAAAATCAATTTATTTTACCAATCAAAAAATTCAAAAATGAAATACTTCTTGTTCCTTTTGGTTATCGTTGTTTCCTCATGCAATCAGCAGCCAAAATATGATACTATTATCCGCAATGGAATGATCTATGATGGTAAAGGCGGAGCGCCTTTCAAAGGAGATATCGCTATTAATGCAGATACCATTGCTTTTATTGGTGATTTGAAAAATGCATCAGCAGAAAATGAAATAGATGCCGGGGGCAAAGCAGTATCGCCGGGTTTCATAAACGTAATGGGACATTCAGAAGAATCACTATTCCAGGATGGAAGAGCACAAAGCGATATCAGGCAGGGAGTAACTACGGAGATATTTACCGAATTCAGCATGGGGCCTTTAAATGCCAGTATGAAAGAGCAAATGCAAAAGAATGAAGGCGATATTAAATACCCGGTAACCTGGAACACCTTAGGAGAATACATGAACACGCTGGAACATAAAGGAATCTCGTGCAATATCGCTTCGTTTGTTGGTACGGGAACGGTACGGCAATACGTAATTGGAGAAGATGATAAAGCGCCGACCACTCAGCAATTAGACAGCATGAAAATTTTGGTAGATAGTGCGATGAAGGAAGGTGCATTGGGTGTTACCTGTGCATTACAGTATCCTGTGGATGTTTTTGCAAAGACAGATGAACTGGTGGCACTTGCAAAAGAGGCATCAAGGTATGGAGGCACTTATATCAGCCATATCCGAAGCGAAAGCAATCAGTTAATACCAGCCGTTAATGAAATTATCACCATTGCAAAAGAAGCCAATATCCCCGTAGAGATCTGCCATTTAAAAGCAGCCGGCAAAGACAATTGGAACAAAATGGACAGCGTAATACAAATAGTGGAGAATGCCCGCAAACAAGGCATTGACATCACCGCTGACATGTACACTTATACGGC
>DASSHD010000442.1:0-3612 GCA_035693085.1 Hanamia sp.
GGTCAGGATTTAATACAGTAACGAATAAAATAACCGGGATTAAGTTCTTTTATTATATTTTGAAATAACAAATGTAATATAATTGCTCCCTGGTTATTCAAAAACATTGAGCAAATTAATCTTAACCTTGGCTCAAATCAATTAATAATTGTGCGTTCACTCTTGGTATTTAAATTTCTTTTTTGCCTAATGTCTTTTGACAATTTTTTTAAAAATTAAATAATAATTTTGTTTTGTATGCAGGATATAGAACCATACGATAGCTGGCAATATTTATACACTTCAGAAAATGATGAATTTTCACCATTTTATGGTCGTGAGTATAGTGAATTTGAATTTTCCAATACCGTTTACAATTATTATATTCATCCTTTGTGGGACGAATTTGGAAGCCGTACCCTTTATCTAAAAGTATTGATGGCAGATTATGAGGAACAATATGTAATTATAGAACTAATAGGAGAGTGGAATGATGCTATAGAAAATGATGTGATGCGGCTGAAGCGAGAAGTAATTGACGAATTTTTGCGGCTGGGAATTACTAAATTTATTTTGATCACAGAGAACGTGCTTAACTTTCACAGCAGCGATGATTGTTATTATGAAGAATGGCGCGAAGATGTTGCCGATGAAGGCGGCTGGATCGTCTCATTAAATATGCCCCCACAAACACAATATGATTTTTTAAATGGCCGCCTCAATAATTATATAGAACTCCTTAATTTACCTGCCTGGCGCACTATGAAACCCGAAGTTCTTTTTAACCAGATAGACAATATTTTATTAAGAAGATTAAATCCATAAAATAGAATTTTATCTAAAAAAAATCCCATTGCAATTCTATGCAACGGGATTTAATATGTTACTACAAAATTTTTCTTAAGCCTTATCTGCCGGTGTTACTTCGTCATCATTAGGTTTATCAACTTTTGCAACTTTTGCTTTAGGCTCTTCCACTTTAGCAACATCTGCTTTGGTTTCTTCCGGAGCAGTAGGTTCATCAATTTTTGCAACTTTTGCTTTAGGCTCTTCCACTTTTGGAACTTCTGCTTTCGGTTCCTCAGAATCAACCGGTTCATCAACTTTTTCAGCCTTTGCTTTGGGCGCATCAACTTTTACATCATCAGTCCCAACACCTATGGTGGTTGAATCTTTCGATTTCTCTTCTTCTGTTTTTTTCTTTCTCCCTGGTGTCTTTTTAGCAACTACCTGAACTTCTGGTTCCGAAGATGGTTCTTTGCCTGCCTGCGCTGCATCTTCGGCAGACGGGGTTTTCACTTTTGCTTCAACAGCTTCCTGGTTGGTTTCGTTGTCCATTTTCTTTTTCAGATCAGCCAACACACCCAGATCACCTAAAGTAGTTTTTTCTACCTTGCTTTGAATATTCTTTACTACTTTTTTAGTGTTTTCCGCATCTGCTCTTTTTTCATTCATCCTGGCACTTTTTTCATCTGCTTTTTCTTTTTCCCAGATGCGGCTGTGGCTGAGAATGATCTTTTTATCATTACGATCAAATTCAATAACCATAAACGGAGCAATTTCATCGAGGCCAATCAGTTTGTCATCTTCGCGGCGCAGGTGGCGTGCAGGTGCAAAACCTTCGAGACCATAAGGAAGCTGAATAGTAGCGCCTTTGTCATCACGGCGCGTTACGGTTCCTTCATGAATACTTCCCACAGGGAAAGTCTCTTCAAGAGAATTCCAGGGATCTTCTTCTATTTGTTTGTGGCCAAGCTGAAGTTTGCGATTTTCTTTATCAATGCTCATAATAATTACATCAATGCTTTCACCCACTTTCGTGTATTCATTGGGGTTATTAAAGCGTTTGAGCCAGCTAAGGTCACTTATATGAATCATACCGCCGATACCTGGAGAAAGTTCTACAAATACGCCATAAGGAGTAATATTTTTTACCAGTCCTTTGTGCCTGCTCCCTTCCGGATATTGAGTTTCAATCGTATTCCACGGATCTTCTGTCATTTGCTTGATAGAAAGGCTCATTTTGCGGTCTTCCTTGCTGAGGGTTACAATTTTAGCTTCATATTCATCGCCCAGTTTGAAAAATTCTTTCGCATTGATAGGAGTATTTGCCCAGGTAATTTCACTTACATGTACCAATCCTTCCACACCAGGATAGATTTCAAGAAATGCACCGTAATCTTCTATGTTCACTACTTTCCCTTTTACTATTTCACCTTCCTTAATGGTTTCCGGTAATGTATCCCAGGGATGCGGAGTCAACTGTTTTAATCCAAGACTGATCCTTTTTTTATCATCATCAAAATCCAGAACTACCACGTTTAATTTTTGATCCAGTTTCAATACTTCACCCGGATGATTGATACGTCCCCAACTGATGTCGGTGATATAAAGCAATCCGTCTAAGCCGCCAAGGTCGAGGAATGCACCAAAGTCTGTAATATTCTTAATAGTTCCTTCAAGCACCTGGCCTTTTTCAAGCTTGCCTATAATTTCAGCGCGCTGTTGTTCTATATCGCTTTCAATAAGCGCCTTGTGAGAAACAACGGCATTCTTAATAGTTTCATTAATCTTCACAACTTTAAATTCCATTGTTTTACCTACAAACTGATCGTAGTCAGTAACCGGTTTTACGTCAATCTGAGATCCGGGCAGAAATGTTTCCATTCCGAAAACATCCACGATAAGGCCGCCTTTAGTTTTGTTGGTTACGAGCCCCTTTACTATTTCCCCGGTTTTATGCATATCTACAATCTTCTCCCAGGCGCGTGTAGTACGGGCTTGTTTACGACTAAGATGGAGGTTGCCATCTTTATCTTCTTTCTCAGCAACCATTACCTCTACTTCATCACCCACCTTTAGGTCAGGCATATCGCGGAATTCATTTAAACCTACCAGGCCATCACTTTTAAATCCGATGTTAATTACTACATCTGTTTTGGTCATGGCTACCACTGTGCCATTCACCATCTCATTGTCATTTATCTGTTTAAATGTTTTGTCGTAAACTTCATCATACTTTTCTCTTTCCGATTGATTGTAAGCAGTAACATTTCTCTTATCCACGCTCCAGTCAAAATCATCATGAGGTGTAGAGAGCGCTTCTTCGTGAATCTCTACTTCTGTAAGCTGCGGTTCAGTAGCAGCTACTGTAGATTCTACATCAGGAAAATCCGGAAAAGGAACTCCTTCAATTCCACCCTGTGGCCTGTTCTCAGCTAATACTTCCGGGTCTTCGGTTTTTGTTTCTTTATTTTCTGTATTCATTTTGTTTTTTGCAGGTAATTTTTTTATTGCTGCGGGCTGATTTAGCTCCCTGCATATCAGCATTTGATTAATAAATTATTTTTAATACCCAAATCATTTATTTTTTTGGGAGTGCAAAGGTAAGGGAATTTAAAGAATAGAAGTTAAATACAGGTTACCGAAAAATTAGAAATCCTGGTTAAAAGCTTGTTTACTGTATTTGGAAAATATCCGTTTTGTTTTTTGAAAATTTTAATAAGGGACTTAATGAAAATGGCTGAAAAAGTTCAGCCATTCTCTTATTCGATTGTTATTAAAACTCTATATTCTATTGGCCCATACCCGGTGGCACATCACCTGAGCCGCCCTGATCGTTCATATTCTTTC
>DASSHD010000443.1:0-2326 GCA_035693085.1 Hanamia sp.
GGTAAAAGCACACTGGCAAAGCAACTTGCAAAAAAACTGAACTTTACCTACATTGACAGTGGCGCTATGTACCGGGCCATTACTCTCTATTTTTTGAGAAATAATATTGATCTCTCAAATGAAAAAGAAATACGCGATGCATTGAAAAATATTTCTCTTGAATTTATTGTAAACGAACATTCAGGGAATTCAGAAATTTATCTGAATGGTGAAAATGTGGAATACATTATACGCGATATAGTGGTGGCGGAGAAAGTAAGTGATGTAGCTGCGCTGCAGGATGTAAGAACCTTTGCAGTAGCAGAGCAACAAAAAATGGGAATTCATAAAGGGATTGTGATGGATGGCCGCGATATTGGCACTACAGTTTTCCCCGATGCGGAAGTGAAAATCTTTATGGTTGCTGATGAAGCAGTGAGAGTGGAAAGAAGATATGCCGAAATGTTTGATAAAAATCCGAATATTTCTTTAGACGAAATAAAATCCAACATCGTTATGCGCGATTATATAGATTCTAACCGGAAGATAAGCCCGTTGCGTAAGGCTTCTGATGCTATTGAACTGGATAATACCAATCTTACCCAAAAAGAACAATTGGATTTTGCACTGAAACTTGTAAGAAAAGTTTGTGAGCCGGCTTAGGGGAATTAATATTTTGATACTTATTTTAGCTGTCCCGGCACTTCAACTTGAAAATAAAACTGCCTCCGGTTAAGGAGGCAGTTTTATAAAAAAGTGAAAGTATTTTTTTATTTTACGATGATTTTTGTGGAAGTTGCTTTATTATTTCTTTCCATTTTTAATAGATAAACACCACTTTTAACGCCAGCTATGTTTAAATTATAATTGGCAGATTTCATCTCTTTAAAATTCCATTGTTTTACTAAAATACCCGTATTAAAATCATAAAGATACATTTGGGTAATGCCGCTGGTATTTGAAGAAATGAGTTTTTGCTCTTCAGCCATTTTTCCGGTCGTATCTGCCACTTCTGTTATTGCCACATTTATATTATTTGATGCCGGGTTAGGCGATACAACTAAATAATAATAGGATGATTGAATAAAAGTACATGTGGCATCTACGGACCCGCATGCGCTGGTCCCGTTTAAGTAAACACTAACTTGCTGGCCGCTTGCAATATTAAAACTAAAATGGCCGGGGAAAGAATAAAAACCGGTTCCCGGAGGTGAACCGCTGGTCAATGTTGCGGTAATATTACTAACACCGGGCCATTGATATTGTGCATAGATATTTCCAACAGGCACAAAGTTGACAGTTTGTAAGGCTAAAGTGTTGGTTGCAGTGCTATATGTGCCAGTAAGCGAATTAGTAGAACCTACATATATATCTTTAAACTCAATGACATTAGAACCGCAAGGAAGAGTAATGGTTCCAGTAATTCTAACAGTTCCATTTGCATTTCCTGTTCTTGTGACGATGCCTTGATTATTAATTGTCGCTATAGAATTGTTAGAACTTGTTCAAGTTACATTTGCTCCTGTAGGAATGTTCCTAAAAAAATATGTAGCACTATTACATAAAGGAGTATTCGAATTAGTAATTATAGCATCTCTTCTACCATAAATATCACGAATACCATCAATGTCATCCTGAGCTAAATACCTGTGAGAACCATTATAAAAAGCATTCATTAATGCGCAGGCGACATCACTATGATCCAAGCCGAGAGCATGTCCAATTTCATGAGCAGCGACTGTAACTAAATCTATGGGCTGACCGCTGGGAACTGGTCTTTCTAACAGTGTCCAGGTTTCCGCATCATCAAAATGAACATCCCCAGCCAAAGCCGTCGTCCCTCCGGCAGGAGGCGGAAAGAACGCATGAGCTAAAACTCCATTAAGCCCATCAAAGGGATTTCCATCGCCATGATTTCCAACTTGCCAAGATATACGAATGTCACCATTAGAAGCTACTTCGGTAAAATTCAAATTCGCATAGTCGGCCCATAACTGAAATGCTTGTCTAATTGCATCTCTTTCGTCATCGTTTGCAATATCATTTGTTCCATTAAGGAAAGAGAAAGAAATATTGCTTCTACCCCATGTACCACCTACAACGAAGTTTCCACCATCTGTAATTGGCCCATCATCATATTTCTGTTGAGTTAATCCTACTTCATAAGTTAATAATAGAAGTAGTATAAAAAAGATTTTTTTCATTTGATTATTTTTTAGTTATTTGAGTAATTGCTAAATAATATAATTCATCCCCCCCCATTTGAGGAGTAATGTTCTCATCATCATTAAACTTTTTAAGTTCTCCACTAACTATGATATTTATTCCTTCAGAACGCAATTCTTTT
>DASSHD010000444.1:0-3557 GCA_035693085.1 Hanamia sp.
GGACACCACCGTCTGGTCTCCTGACCAACAGCTCCCCCTTCTCTCAACTACCTGTAAAATGTGTCAGTATTTTAAAACTATCCAACCCATCATAGCAAAATCCTGCAGATGAATATTGATAGTCTCCTGCGTTTCACATAATCCTGCTTAAGGTAAGTGTTTTTTATACTGCCTTCTGCAACGGACTATCCTTCATTTTTCAGTGAATGGACAAATAACCGTAATTCTTATTTTAATAATTATAACAGTAAGGCTTATACGAAAATATTGGCTTCTTACTTGAGTTGTTCGAAAGGAGTTCTTTTGAATAAACTCATGATAAAATTGTGATAAAATTTTTTATTTCATCATATCTATTCTTTCAAGTACTCCATTTGTTTCAAAGGGGCAGGATTGTTTATGAAGCCCATTACAATTAAATTCGAAAATTCTTATAAACTTTGCTGAGTCTGCAATTCTCATTTCCAATTGACATTTCGAACTTGTAAAATGCCAAGTATAGTATAAAAAAGCTGTGCCATCTTCAGCCTGATCATACTCATCACTAAGTTTGTCTTGATCCCTTGTAGCAATTCCAATCAGGGAATCTCTTTGATTTCTTAATTTGTTAAACGTAATTAAAGTAAATATTATTTTTTTCTTCCCATTGTATTGAACTTTCATTTCCTGATTTAATGAATCGTTATTTAGGAGTAAATTATAGACTTTACTTTCTTGATTTTGAACTCTATTTAAAGTATCTGGATTCGTCGTTTCTTGCTTCTTTTGAATAATCCCATTTGACTCCATGGTTGATTTCTTTTCAATTACATGCTTTTTGACTTCATTGACATTATTGCAAGCACAAATTATTAGAGACAAAATAAAAATTCCTTTTTTCATAATATATATTTAGCGATCTGATGGCACACCACCTTTTATATTCATTAGGGGTAAATTATAATTAGGAACTTCTCCTGCAGGATATCTAAATGTTTTAAAACTGCCACGTAGAAATTTAGAATACTGTACCTTATCTCCTTGATTACCTCCAAGCCCGATAAGATAATTTTTATCATATGATTGGCCGACAATTGTTGTTACGTGTCCTGTACCGTCCGGATGTTCAATTACCCCAATACTTCCATACGCAGGGCGATCAAGTTTTTGTCCCCATGTTTCAAAACTTTTTGCTGATCCTAGCCCTGTACCGCGCATATGGTTTTTCTTAAGGTCCCAATTCAAAAAAGCAGCACACCAAGGTTGGCCTTTCCCTAAACCTACTGCTCTTAAATAATTCTCTACATCCACACCGCAATTACATCCCTCTTTCGTTGGCTTTCCTTTTTTCATTATAGTAATTTTGTAAGCTTCTCCTTTAAACAACTCACCTTTTTCAGTAATAACCCAAGGTAAATCTGAATGCATTTGATTTTGATCAGAGTTTGGTTCTGATTCTTTAGGTGCCTGGGGTAAATTTTTTAATAGATTTGGTGGTGTCGAAGTAATCCGATCAATACTTGATATGATATTTTTTTGCATTACTATATCGTCTGCCATAGTTGCCACATGTTCTAACATACTTGGAACCGCACTTTTCCCAAGAGAAGCTAAATTTTCAATACTAAAGGGGGGAATAAATGTAGCTCCAAGCCCAACTCCTGCACCTACGGCAGCTCCTGCCCATCCATTCCCTCCTGCTAATTTATCTACAGCAAAGCCAACTGCCGCACTACCCGCTGAAACTAATAATCTATCTAATGCTATACTCCCAGTAATTGCACCAATTGTACCAAAATTTATACTAATTCCGCCGCTTGGGTCAATACCATTTATCGGGTCAGCTCCTAATCCAACATAACCACTCGCAAATTCATCAAACGGATCCTGCTGTACCCATCTTCCAACCTGTGCATCATAATTTCTCAACTCAAAATCATTCCATCCGATATCAGCATCCATTTCACTAAAAGTGCCTTGGTATTTGTAATTATTTTGCAAATTCCCTTCCGGAGCATCGCCCAGCTTTACACTGCTTATCCCCGCTATCTTTAAGCCATAAGCACAGCAAAGATTTACTTCAATGGCTTTTAGTCGAATCTATTTTTTAGAATATAACATTTAACCATAAACAAAGAACTCACAGCAAATCAACAAATATTGCAGATTCCTGTTTTCACAGTAGCATTTGTTTAGTAAAAGTTGCTACCTTGCAAACTACAACTCCGCCACCAATTAAGTGGCTTTATTTTTTTTGTATTATTATTTCAGTTGAACCTGCTTCTAACGAGTTATTTTCATCAAAATGCATATGATATCCTGAAGGTATATCATCTTGCGCTAAATTTAATAGATGATTAGCTAACGAAATAAGGCCTTCACGATTTGCTATTATTATTATTTCCCCACTTTGAATTTTAGTTTCTATTTCGAAACCATTTTTCCAGTTGTAGCTAATCCCATTTTTTTTATCATATTTAGGTATTTCCATTTTTATCTCCACTTCAAAATTTTTATTATTTTAAATAAATATGTACATTTTTATCAACCACCATTTTCCCAAATTTCGCAGGATTCGGTACGAGTGTTTCAAAATTTACATGTGGGCCACCTCCGTGATTTCCTAAAATGTTATTCTCGCCCATTCTAAATGCTCCTGTTCCATCTGATGAAACTTATCTACCACTTCCTGGAATAAGTTCTTTATAGCCTTTGCCTAAAAAATTGCTGTCCAAATTCCAATTTTATTTTCACATTGGTGCTTGTTTAGTAACAACCGCTAACTTACAAAGCTAATTAGAGAATGAAATTAATTGCTAAGAATTAGATAAAATTTTTTGTAGATTCTCTAAAACCTCATCAATTTTTTGAGATTCATTAGGCTCTATCAAAGCATTTAAAATTTCATTTCCTTCTAAGTAATCAACGAGATAAACGTTAACCCACCCGGATGTCCAAAAATCTACATACCCACCCTTTTCGTCATTGTTAAAGGAAGCCCTGTTAACAGAACCAAAATCTCCTTTCTCAAAAAATTTATATTTAATTTCAAAATCTTTTAAAAAGGGCGATATAGACTTTTTAAACCAATCAATATTTCTTTCACTATTCATTTTTATTTCACTTTTAGTGCTTTAGAAAGATTATTATATTTTGGCAACAACTCGCCGCCTTGTTTTTGTAGCATAAAAAGTTGAGACTTTTCAGCATTTGGGCCTATCATTTTAAACCATCCCTCTTTACCTCCTTTTAACAAACTATTTGTTGGAACTTCAAACTCTACATAAATTGACCCTGGTGATGCACCAGTGTAGAGATGTGGCCCTCCTTCTGTAACAAACGTTTGTCCTCCGGCTCCTTCAATCACCCTCTCTTCATTTTTCATAGCAAGATATTCACTTTCTGACATCCAGCGACCCACCTTTGTAAGCGTGGTACCTTCACCACCTGCCGGAATAGTAACCACATCTATACCAAAGTAAATTCCGGGTTTCACGGCTCCTCCAATATCTCCATGGTATCCCCGGTTTATAGCCGTAAACAAATTCCCCATAATCGGTAATTTGTATCCATCTGCT
>DASSHD010000445.1:0-4082 GCA_035693085.1 Hanamia sp.
TTTATGCACTTTCTGGGAACGGTTGATATCCTCTTCGTAATTCTTTATCTGCTTGTTATTGCAGGAGTTTCAGTTTGGTCCATACGAAAAAAGAGAGGATCTGCTTCAGATTATTTTCTGGCCAATCGTAACCTGGGATGGTGGGTCATTGGGGCGTCCATTCTCGCCTCCAATGTAGGATCGGAGCATATTGTAGGGCTTGCAGGTACTGGGGCTACTTCCGGGCTCGTAATGGGGCATTACGAAATGCATTCATGGATAGTGCTTGTATTGGGATGGGTATTTGTTCCATTTTATATGCGCAGCATGGTTTATACAATGCCTGAATTCCTGGAGAGACGGTTCAATGCAAAAGCCAGGAGATTACTTTCTATCATACAGCTCTTAAGCTATGTAATCGCAAAAGCGTCAGTAACCATCTTTGCCGGTGCACTTGTTTTTAATTCATTTCTGGGAGTTGATTTTTGGACAGGCGCTATTATCCTGGTAATTATAACCGGAATTTATACAATCCTTGGTGGTTTACATACTGTTATGTACACAGAAGCAATTCAGGCCTTCGTCTTGTTGCTGGGCTCCGCTTTTTTATTATTCATCGGGTTAGATAAAGTGGGAGGCTGGCAGGGTCTTATGAATTCTGTGCCTAAGGAAAAACTGAATATGTTTCCTCCTTTGAGCGATCCTGATTTTCCATGGCTTGGAATTGCTTTCGCTGCGCCCATAGTCGGCATCTGGTATTGGTGTACCGATCAGCATATTGTGCAACGATGTCTCGCAGGCCGTGATGAAAGGCAGGCAAGAAGAGGAACAATATTCGCTGCTTATTTAAAGTTGCTTCCCTTTTTTATTTTCCTGGTACCAGGATTAATTGCAGCGGCGCTGCATGCACAAGGAAAGTTAGATTTGCAGGTGAATGATGAAGCTTTCCCAACACTTGTAAAAGCGTTAATGCCGGTTGGACTAAGAGGCTTGCTGGCAGGAGGTTTACTGGCTGCATTAATGAGTTCATTAGCCTCTGTTTACAATGCTTGTTCTACATTATTCACCATGGATATTTACCAAAAAATAAAGCCGGAAGCCGATGGTAAAGAGCTCGTAAAAGTTGGTAGAATTGCCACTGGTGTGGTAGTGTTACTTGGCATGGCATGGATTCCACTCATGAGCAGGATATCAGGGACATTGTATCAATATCTTCAAAGTGTACAATCTTATTTGGCGCCTCCTATAGCGGCGGTTTTCTTATTGGGTGTATTTTTTAAACGGATAAATGGAACGGGAGCGCTCACCGGAATGGTAGTGGGATTTATCGTTGGCATGATAAAACTGACAACAGAATTATTCCAAAATGATTTGACAGGCATTCTTCATTCATTTGCTACCATCAATTTCCTTTATTTCTGCATTTTGTTGTTCTTATTTTCAATTGCAGTAATGGTGATTGTGAGTTTGCTTACTCCTAAGCCGGATGAGGCACAAATACAAGGATTGACTTTTGCAACTACTGTGGCTGCAGACAAGGCAGCAAGCCGGGCAAGCTGGAATAAGTGGGATGTGATTCTATCTCTGATCATCGTTGCAATTGTTATATCCGTTTTCGTTTACTTCTCACCGTTAGGGGTTGCCGGATAGTAAAATCTGATTACTTTTGAAAATAACTAAAAGTAGTTTTCAATGAAAAAATATTTTTTCTCGTTATTTTTTTTCGCAGTGCTTATTGTATCAGCATCAGCACAAAATAATTACACTTATCCATTTCAAAATCCATCTTTACCAATCAGTGAAAGAGTAAACGATTTGGTTTCAAGATTAACACTGGAAGAAAAAGTGAATCAGATGTTGAATTCAACTCCGGCCATTCCACGTTTGGGAATTCCGCCTTATGACTGGTGGAATGAATGTTTGCATGGTGTAGCAAGAACAAAATATCACACCACATCTTATCCGCAGGCAATTGGTATGGCTGCTACTTTTGATGTGAATTCCATGAAGCAAATGGGCAATTTTACCTCTGACGAAGGACGGGCCATTCACAATGAAAGCCTACGTAAAAAAGATTATAGCAGATACACCGGATTGACTTACTGGACGCCTAACATTAATATCTTTCGTGATCCCAGGTGGGGCCGCGGCCAGGAAACTTACGGTGAAGATCCTTTTCTTACCGCCAGCATAGGAACCGCGTTTGTAGAAGGCCTGCAAGGCAATGATCCGAGGTATTTAAAAGCTGCGGCATGTGCCAAGCACTATGCGATTCATAGTGGCCCCGAATCTTCCCGTCACACATTTGATGTAAACGTTAGTAACCATGATCTTTGGGATACTTATCTTCCCGCATTCAGGCAATTGGTGGTGAATGCAAAAGTTGCCGGCGTGATGTGTGCTTACAATGCTTATGCAGGACAACCTTGTTGTGGGAATGATAAACTGATGGTGGATATTTTACGCAATAAGTGGAAGTTTACAGGTTATGTTACCTCTGATTGCGGGGCTATTGACGATTTTTATGAAACGCATAAAATGTTTCCGGATGCAGAAAGTTCCGCTACAGATGCTGTGTTGCACGGCACCGATGTAGAATGCGGTAATCGTACTTACAAGACTTTGATACAGGCGGTGAAGGATGGTAAATTATCAGAAAAAGATATTGATGTTTCTTTAAAAAGATTATTTACTATTCGGTTTAGGCTAGGAATGTTTGATCCGGTTAGCATGGTAAAGTATGCGCAAATTCCTATTTCCAACTTAGAAAGTCAGCCCCACAAAGCTCTTGCGTTGAAAATGGCAAAGGAATCTATTGTGTTGCTTCGCAATGTTCCAATGCCTGGAAAAGAAAAGAATTTATTGCCTCTGAATAAAAAAATAAAAAGAATTGCTGTATTGGGTCCCAACGCAGATAATGCAAATACACAATTAGGAAATTATAACGGTCAGCCATCAGTTGTTACAACGGTTTTGGAAGGAATAAAAAACAAAATTCCCAAGGCAGATATTTTTTATTCAAGAGCCACAGATTTCGTATCAACTGAATCGCAGGATTTTTCGAAATTGATTGATAGTCTCAAGGATGAAGATGTTATTATTTATGTGGGCGGTATATCTCCCCGCCTGGAAGGAGAAGAAATGAAAGTAAGTAAGCCCGGTTTTAGCGGTGGGGACCGCACCAGTATTGATTTACCCGCCGTGCAAACGGACTTTTTGAAAGCTTTAAAGGCGACGGGTAAACCAATAGTGTTTGTAATGATGACAGGAAGCGCCTTGGCTATTCCCTGGGAGGAAGGAAACTTGCCTACCGGACAGGCAGGTATCCCTGCTATTTTAAATTCATGGTATGGCGGAGAAGCTGCAGGAACGGCAGTTGCAGATGTTTTGTTTGGCGATTACAGCCCGTCAGGAAGATTACCTGTTACATTTTATAAAAGTGATTCTGATCTTCCTCCTTTCGATGATTATTCTATGCAGAACAGAACTTATCGTTATTTTAAAGGCTTGCCTTTATATCCTTTTGGTTTTGGGTTGAGCTATACAAAATTTGATTATAGCAATCTTAGATTATCTAAAACAAAAATTAAAAAGAACGAATCAGTTAATGCGGAAGTAACGGTCACGAATAGTGGTAAAATAAAAAGTGATGAAGTAGTTCAATTATATCTTACACATATAGAAAGTGGCAAGGATATCCCATTATATTCTTTAAAGGGTTTTAAGAGAATTTCACTTGCGCCGGGTACTTCTGAAAAAGTGAAATTTAAAATTACTCCTGCTATGATGGCGTTAGTAAATGAAGATGGAAAAAGTGTTTTAAATTCAGGAAAAATAAAGATAAGTATTGCAGGTTCTTTGCCCTCTGCAAGGAGTGAAGAACTGGGCGCTGCGAAACCGGTGGAAAGTATTTTGAGCGTAGAATAATTTTATCAGTATAAAAAAAAGAAAATGCTATTATTAGGAATTGATATCGGAACTTCTTTTATAAAGGTTTCTGTGGTAGATGCAGATACGCAAAAATCTATCGCAAGCGCTCAATACCCCGAAACGGAAACAGCGATTACTTCTCTTCATCCCGGCTGGGCCGAACAATCTCCTGA
>DASSHD010000446.1:0-3459 GCA_035693085.1 Hanamia sp.
AAAAGTGAAAATATTAATAATAAAATATAAAAATTGCGATTCAACACCATATTGTAAGTATAATTTTTTAGTTAAGCGGAAGGTATTAAAAATTACATTAATTTTTTAGCACGTTCATAATCTTCGGGAGTATCAATAGATAAAGGGCTTTCGCCGGTATGGACCATTTTAATTTTTATACCGTTTTCGAGATATCGAAGTTGCTCCAGTTTTTCAACCATCTCAAGTGGTGTAATTTCCCATTGCGTAAAATTCATTAATATATTTTTTCTGTAAGCATAAATACCAATGTGTTTATAATAAACCGGTGTTACTTTTATATCTCGATGAAAAGGAATGATACTTCGTGAAAACAGTAACGCATTATTTTCTTTATCCACCACCACTTTTACATGATTAGGATTCCTGATTATTTCTTCGTTTACTATTCGGTACATAAGCGAAGCCACCTTTACTTTTTCATCAGGATCGTTTTTAAAAGCGCCTAACAGATTTTCAAGTAATTCTTTTTTTACAAAAGGCTCATCACCCTGCACATTTATTACAATATCCACATCTATATCCGCTACTGCTTCTGCAATCCGATCGCTACCGCTTTCATGCTGTTTTTTGCTCATAACTGCATAACCACCGTTTTGTACAATTTCGTTGAAAATAATATCGCTGTCTGTTACTACCATTACTTCATCAAACAATAATGTGGCAAGGGTATTTTCATAAGTATGCCGTATGATTGTTTTATTATCAAGCTTTTGCATCAACTTTCCCGGAAATCGCGTGGCAGCATAACGGGCAGGGATAAGCGCAATTGTTTTCATCAGCTATTTAATTGGTTAATTCAGATTTCCCTCCTGAAAATTTATGAATTCTTCCTGAAAATTTTCGGGCAACGTTTCACTTTCGTATCCGCAGGAAGAATATTGATATACATTTTTTACTGAAATTGCATAATTACTGAATAACCATGTTAATATAGCGGTAGCCATATTCGCAGTTGTTTTTTTAGGAACCAGCTCAATACTTTTACTTCCGCATTTTGGGCAAACTGCATTCTGACGATAGGCTTCATCAAAATCAGCAAGCAAAATATTTGCTTCATCCTCCTGATCTTTTTTTACAACTAATTTAATACCACCGACAGCGTTTGATAAAAAGGGTTCGGTAGTTACGGTAAATTCGTCTTTTAAATAACATTCAAAGCCTGCATCCCTGAACCTTGTTAATAATATATGAGCTGTGAAATAATTTTGAAAAGATCTTATAGTTACGAGATCCATTAGTTTGAAAAGTTTTAATTTTTTAAAAATACGAAAATAGTTTGGCGCTTAAACCGATACTAAAAACGGAGTTTGCTTTTTGCAACTCCGTTTTAAATAAAATGAAAAAGAACGAAAATTATCCGGCCTAAAAAATACTTAATTATTTAACATCAGAGGCATCACCAGCATCAGTAATTCTTCGTTTACTTTCTGTTCAGTAGGCTTTATAATTCCCGCTTTGGATGGAGTGCTTAATTCTATAACCACATCCTGAGTATCTGCAGCGCTTAATATTTCTACTAAAAATTTTGCATTAAAAGCGATTTGCATATCCTCGCCATCATATTGACAGGACATTCTCTCATTGCCTTCAAAACTAAAATCAACATCCTGTGCAGCAAGCTGTAATTCACTCCCGGAGATGGTTAAAGCTACCTGGTTGGTACTTTTATTACTGAAAACGCTTACCCTTCGTAATGCATTTTGAAAATCATTTTTGTTAACAGTGAGTTTGTATGGATTATCCGCCGGTATCACTACTTTATAATCGGGGAATCTTGCATCTATCAACCGGCAAACCAATTCTGTTCCATCATGTTTCACAAATAAATGGCTTTTGCTGTAAGAGACAGTAAGTTCTTCATCAGAATTTGGCAAAACATTTTTTAATAAATTAAGGGGTTTTTTAGGAACTACAAAAGTCGTACTTTCAGGACACCGGACATCTTTTCTTAGAAAACGAACTAAGCGATGGGCATCGGTTGCAACAGTAGTGATTCCATTAGGCGTAAGCTCAAAGAAAAGCCCTGTCATTGCGGGCCGCAGTTCATCAGAACTAGTGGCAAAAATACATTTGTTGATAGCGGTAACCAGAGCGGAAGAAGGCATGGTAAAAGAGTCGGATGTTTCAGCTACAGGCTCTTTTGGAAAGTTATCAGGATTTTCTCCCATTACTTTATACTTTCCATTATCACTTGTAATTTCTACACCGTGGTTTTTATCAATGTTAAAAGTGAGGGGTTGTTCGGGAAGATTTTTTAATGAATCCAAAAGAATTTTTGCAGGGATACATATTTTGCCACTTTCTTTCGCTTCAATTTCCATTTGAATTTTCATCACTGTTTCCAGGTCGGTAGCTACGATGGTAAGTTTGTTCTTTTCTATATCGAAAAGAAAATCTTCCAGAATAGGCAAAACAGTATTGGCGCTGATTACTCCGCTGATTTGTTGCACTTGCTTTAGTAATTGTGTGGAGGAAACGATGAACTTCATAAAAAATGTTTATTGCCAAAGATAAAAGATTCATATTAATGTGAAGAAATAAAATGTGTAAGGATTCTAAATTGTAAAAAGAAGAAAGATCAATGATTCGGGTCAATAAAATCGTACAAAATATTCCTTCTGTCTTAAAACTCTTTACGGATCTTTAATCCTAATTTTGTATTTATAAAAAAAATTCGTATTAACAGAAATATTATGGAAACAAAAAGCAATAAAATAGCACTTTTGGTTGATGGAGATAACGCGCAATCGAAAATGATGGACCTTATTTTGGAAGAAGCCTCAAAATATGGCAAGGTTACTATCCGCAGGGTTTATGGCGATTGGACTACCCAACACATGAATCACTGGAAAAGTCAGCTTAACGAAATGGCGTTTAACCCGATTCAGAAATTTTCTTATACCACCGGAAAAAATTCCACCGACAGCGCTTTGATTATAGATGCGATGGATATTTTACACGCCGATCTGGTAGATGGGTTTTGTATCGTTTCGAGCGATAGCGACTATACAGGGTTGGCAAAACGAATAAGAGAAGCCGGTATTTTTGTAATGGGAATCGGAGAACAAAAAACTCCGGCGGCTTTTGTGAAATCGTGTGAAATATTTACTTATATAGAAAACCTGGAACCCAAAACAGAGAATCCTGAAAAGAAAGAAACCGTAAAAAAACATAAACAAAAAACAACCGAAAACGTAAATACTAAACTCATCAACAAAGCTTATGACATGAGTATTAATGAAAGTAACGAGGCCTATATTTCCACACTTGGAATTAACCTGAGAAAACTGGATCCGAGCTTTGATGTGCGCACCTATGGATGTAAAACACTGACGCAATTTTTTTCGAAACTGCCGGGTTTTGTTGTGGTAGATAATGTGATTAACGGATTGAATAATCCTTTGATAAAAAGAAAAT